>NZ_JBVVOS010000006.1:0-278379 GCF_055807515.1 Bradyrhizobium sp. Kon69
CGGCACCGCGACGCCCGAGAACGACAAGATGGAGTACAATACGACATCGGCCGTGTTCGGCGACCTCGTCTCGAAGATTCCGGTCACCTCCAACAAGTCGATGGTCGGCCACACCATCTCGGCCGCCGGCGCGGTCGAGGCAATCTTCTCGCTGCTCACGCTCGAACATCAGCGCATCCCGCCGACGATCAACTACGACAATCCCGACCCAACGATCCTGTTCGACGTCGTCGGCAACAAGGCACGCGATGCCCGCGTCACCGCTGTGATGTCGAACTCGTTCGGCTTCGGCGGCCAGAACGCCTCGCTGATCCTGACCCGCGAACCGGCCTGACCGGACGCATGGCGCTGCTTCCTGCGAGGACGAAGGCCCGCGCGCGGGAGACGGCCAAATCGATCGGTGGAGGCCTGATCGGCGCGGCCACCGTCGGCATGTTGCGCACCACGCGTTATTTCGATCCGGCCAAGACCTCGGACTTTTTCGCACGTGTCACCAAGCTGATCGGGCCGCGCCTTCGCGAGCACCGCATCGGCCGCGCCAACCTCAGCGCGGCCTTTCCGGAGAAATCGCCCGAGGAAATCGAATCCATCCTGATGGGCGTCTGGGACAATCTCGGTCGCGTCGGCGCCGAATTCGCCCATATGGACCACGTCTGGGATTACGACCGCGATCATCCGGAAAACAGTCGGATCGAACTGCCCAGCCGCAGCATCGAGCTGTTCGATCAGATCCGCGACGACGGCAAACCCGCGCTGATCTTCGCCGCGCATCTCGCCAACTGGGAATTGCCGGCGCTTGCCGCCGTCGCACACGGGCTCGATGCGGCGATCCTCTACCGCCGCCCGAATATCGCGTCCGCCGACCGCATCATCCAGGAGATGCGCCAGGTTAACATGGGCACGCTGATCCCGGCAGGGCGCGACGCGCCGCTGCGGCTCGCGCAGGCGCTCAAGGACGGCAAGCACGTCGCGATGCTGATCGACCAGTATCTGACCGGCGGCGTCGAGGTCACCTTCTTCGGCCGCAAGACCCGCGCCAATCCGATGTTGGCGCGCCTGTTGCGCCAGGTGGAATGCCCGATCCACGGCGTCCGCGTCATCCGCCTGCCCGGCGGCCGCTTCACCGCCGAGATCACCGAAGAGGTCCACCCGGTGCGCGACGCCGACGGCAAGATCGACATCCAGGGCACCACGCAGGCGATCACGAGCGTAGTGGAAGGCTGGGTCCGCGAGCATCCGGAGCAGTGGTTGTGGCTGCACCGCAGGTGGCGGTAGCGGACAGTCCTTACCGCCCCGTCTTCACCCTGGTCCACAGCCGGTTGATGACCCGCTGGGTCGCCGGCTCACGCGCCGTGATGACGAACAGTTTCGCGAGCGTCGCCTCGTCCGGATAGATATTCTTGTCGTTCAGGATCTTCGGGTCGACCAGCTTCTGGCTGGCGAGGTTGCCGTTGGCGTAGGACAGGAAGTCCGTATTCTTGGCGGCCACGTCCGGACGGTAGAGATAGTTGATCAGCTCGTAGGCTTCCTTGACGTTCCTGGCATCCGCGGGGATCGCGAGATTGTCGAAGAACATCTGCGCGCCCTCCTTCGGAATCGTGTAGCCGATCTCGATGCCGCTTTTGGCTTCGGCAGCGCGGGCGCGGGCTTGCATGATGTCGCCGGACCAGCCGACCACGAAGCAGATCTCGCCCGTTGCGAGCGCGCTTAAATATTCGGACGAGTGAAACTTGCGCACGGCGGGCCGGACCTTGGCGACGACATCGGCGGCCTTTTCGAGGTCGGCCTGCTTGGTCGAGTTCGGATCGAGCCCGAGATAGTTCAACGCCGCCGGGAAGATGTCGTCGGCGGAATCCAGCATGTGGACGCCGCAGTCCTTGAATTTCGCGAGATTCTCCGGCTTGAACACGATGTCCCAGCTGTCGATCTTCGCATCCGCTCCGAGAATCTGCTTCAGCTTGGCGACGTTGTAGCCGATGCCCGTCGTGCCCCACATGTAATTGGCGGCGTAGACATTGCCGGGATCGTAGATCGCGAGACGTTCGGTCACCACCGGCCAGGCATTGGCCAGGTTCGGCAGCTTCGACTTGTCGAGCTTCTGGAAGATGTTGGCCTTGATCTGGCGCTGGAGGAAATAGGCGGTGGGCACCACGACGTCATAGCCGGACTTGCCGGCCATCAAGCGCGTCTCCAGGGTCTCGTTGGCGTCAAAAGTGTCGTAGACGACCTTGATGCCGGTCTCCTTGGTGAAGGCCTCGAGGACATCGGGCGCCACGTAGTTCGACCAGTTGTAGAAGTTGACGACTCGCTCCTCGGCCCCCGCGGGGGCGGAGAGCAACGTCAGCGCGGCGGCGATCGCGAGGCCAAAACCAAAGCGGCTGACGTTCGTCATCTCCCTACCTCTTGCGCCCGCGCACCGCGTCCGACAGCCGCTCCAGCGCGGTGTCGAGCGTCTCGTCCTTCTTGGCAAAGCAGAAGCGCACCACCGAGGTCACAGGGTCCTGCTCGTAGAAGGCCGACACCGGGATTGCCGCGACCTTGTAGTCCTTCACGATCCGCCAGCAGAACTCGGCGTCGCTCTCGTTCAGCCCGAGCGGGGACAGGTCGACGGTGAGGAAGTAGGTGCCCTGCGACTTCAGCACCGGGAAGCCGAGGCTCTCCAGTCCCTTGGCGAGGCGGTCCCTGCTCCGCGCCAGGTCCTTGCGCATCGACAGGAAATACTCGTCCGGCTTGCCAAGGCCGTAGGCGACGGCGGCCTGGAGGTTCGGCGCGGTGGTGAAGGTCAGGAACTGGTGCACCTTGGCGGCAACGCGCAGCAACGGCGGCGCGGCGCAAACGAAGCCGATCTTCCAGCCCGTCAACGAGAAGATCTTGCCGGCCGAGCCGACCTTGATGGTGCGATCCCGCATGCCGGGGATGGTGATCAGCGGGATGTGCTTGTGCTCGTCGAAAGTAACGTGCTCCCAGACCTCGTCGCAGATCGCGATGACGTCGAACTCCTGGCAGTAGCGCGCCAAAAGCTCGAGGTCCTCGCGCGGAAACACCACCGCGGAGGGATTCAGGGGATTGTTGAAGAGCACCGCCTTGGTCTTTGAATTGAAGACGCTTTTCAGCATGTCCTCATTCAGCCGCCAATGCGGCGGCTCGAGCCGGACCAGGCGCGGAATGCCGCCGGCCTGCCGGATGATCGGCAGGTAGGAATCGTAGACCGGCTGGAAGCAAACCACCTCGTCACCGGGCTGGACGACGGCGAGGATGGCCGAGGTCAGGGCCTCGGTGCCGCCGGAGGTCACCATCACCTCGCTCATCGGATCGAGCTCGAGGCCATGCCAGTGGCCGTAATGGGTCGCGATCGCCTGGCGCAGCTCGGGCAGGCCCATCATCGACGGGTACTGGTTGTAGCCGTTCAGCGAGGCCTCGGCCGCGGCGCGGCGGATGTCCTCGGGCCCGGGATCGTCGGGAAAGCCCTGGCCGAGATTGATGGCGGCATTGTCGCGCGCGGCCTGCGACATCGCCTCGAAGATGGTGACGGGAAGGTCCGCGAAGACCTTGTTGAGGGACGAGCTCTTGGACATCGGCGGGGTCAGCCGCCGACCTTGCTGGGAAGACCCGCCGCCTTCCAGCCCAGCATGCCGCCGGCCAGATGCTTGTCGTAAGGCAGCCCTGCCGCCTGCGCCGCCAGCGAGGCCGTCACGGAACGCTTGCCCGAGCGGCAGGCGAACACGACCTCCTTGCCGGCGGGATCGGGAATCGCCTTGGGATCGAAAGTCGAGAGCGGCACGACCACGCCGTAGGGATAGGCCTCGGCCTCGACCTCGTTCGGCTCGCGCACGTCGACCAGGAGATAGCGCCCTTCCGCGACACCCTTGGAGACCTCGTCCGGGGTCAGATCCTGTACTTGATTTGCCACATCATCCTCCAACGTCGCGGGCCGCTGCCGGGGCGATCCCGGCGGCCGGCAACCTCGCCTCTCGGCCGGTGAAAATCAAGCACTACAAAGGCTTGAGCTGCATTGCGCAAGTTAAAGCTAAATCGCAGCGACTTGAAGCGCGACCTTCCAACGGAGGATCAGATCGTCACTTTAGATGGTGACCTGGGTGCCGACCTCGACGACGCGGCCGGAGGGGATCTGGAAATAGTCGGTGGCGTCGTTGGCGGAACGGCTGAGCGAGATGAACAGCCGGTCCTGCCAGCGCGGCATGCCGGAATGGGCCGCCGGTTTCAGCGCCCTCCGCGACAGGAAGAAGGAGGTCGACATGATGTCGAACTGCCAGCCGAGCTTCCGGGCGATCGCCAGCGCCTTCGGCACGTTGGGCGATTCCATGAAGCCGAACTTCAGCGTCACCTTGGAGAAGGTCGGCGAGATCTGTTCCAGCTTCACCCGCTCGGCCGGATCGATGCGCGGGGTCTGTGCGGTCTCGATGGTGAGAATGACGTTCTTCTCGTGCAGCACCTTGTAGTGCTTCAGACTATGCATCAGCGCGGTCGGGGCACTGAGGGGATCGCTGGTCAGGAACACGGCGGTGCCGGGCACGCGCTGCGGCGGGCGCTTCTCCAGCATCGCCACGAGGTCGGCGAGCGGGAATTCGAGCTTGCGCGACTTCTCGAACAGCAGCCGGCTGCCGCGCCGCCACGTGTACATCAGCATGATCATGACTGCGCCGAGCGCCAGGGGCACCCAGCCGCCCTCGAACACCTTGAGCAGATTGGCGGCGAGAAAGGTCAGGTCGAGGAACAGGAACGGCGCGATCAGGGCGGCGGCCGTGAACGGCGACCATTTCCAGACCTTCCAGATCACCACAAAACCCATCATCGCCGTGACCACCATGGTCCCGGTGACGGAGATGCCATAGGCCGACGCCAGCGCGGTGGAAGAGCGGAACAGCAGCACCAGCAGCACCACCGCGACCAGCAGGAGCTGGTTGATGCGCGGGATGAAGATCTGGCCCGAATGGGCTTCGGACGTATGGCGAATTTCAAAACGCGGCAACAGACCGAGCTGGATCGCCTGGCGCGTCAGCGAATAGGCACCGGTGATGACCGCCTGGCTCGCGATGACAGTTGCGGCGGTCGCCAGCACGACCATGCAGCCGCGGAAGAAGCCTTGCGGAAAGAGCTGGAAGAACGGGCTCACGATCGCGCCGGGATCGCCGAGCACGAGCGCCCCCTGCCCCAGATAGTTCAATGCCAGCGACGGCACCACGATGAACAGCCAGGCGGTCTGGATCGGCCGCTTGCCGAAATGGCCGAGGTCGGCATAGAGCGCCTCGGCACCGGTGACCGCCAGAAACACCGCGCCGAGCGTCACGAAGCCGATGATGCCATGGTGGATCATGAAGGACACGGCATAGAGCGGGTTCAGCGCCAACAGCACCTGCGGCTGCTGGATGATCGGGTTGATCGCCGCGATCGCGATCACGGCGAACCAGACGCACATGATCGGGCCGAAGAAGGCGGCCACGCGAGCGGTGCCACGGGATTGCACGGCAAACAGACCAACCAGGATGATCACGGTCAGCGGCACGATGTAGGGCTCGAAGTGCAGGGTCACGTCCTTCATGCCTTCGATCGCCGACAGCACCGAGAGCGCCGGCGTGATCACGGCGTCGCCGTAGAACAGGGCGCCGGAAATGATGCCGAGCAGGACGATGGTTGTTCCGCGGGTGCCGACTGCGCGCTGGGCCAGCGCCATCAGCGCCAGCGTGCCGCCCTCGCCGTTGTTGTCGGCGCGGAGCAGGATCACGACGTATTTGAGCGTCACCACGATGATGAGCGCCCACAGGATCAGGGAGAGCACGCCGAGCACGGCCGCCGGCGTCGGCAGCCCCTCCGCGCCAGAAGCCGCCATGACCGCCTCGCGGAACGCGTAGAGCGGGCTGGTGCCGATATCGCCGTAGACGACGCCGATGCTGCCGAGTGTCAGCGCACCGAAACCGGCGGTGGTGTGGGCGTCGCCATGCCCATTGGCCGCCGCCGTTTCCGGGGCGGAAATCGCTACATCACTTGTCATGGGAGAGCCTGATGGCCTCTGAAAATGCTTCACTGCACAACGGCAGAAGGGCGCGCGGCTTATAGGCCTGCGCTACCGGCATAGCCTAGCCCGATTTTGGGGCTTTGGCATGCAATTTTGCATGTCTCTGCCAGTCGCCGTTTAGATGGTGACTTGGGTTCCGACTTCAACCACCCGCCCGGTGGGAATTTGGAAATAGTCGGTGGCGTCGTTGGCGGACCGGCTCAGCGCGATGAACAAATGGTCCTGCCAAAGCGGCATGCCGGACTGCGCCGACGCCTTCAGCGAGCGCCGCGACACGAAGAACGAGGTCGACATGATGTCGAACTGCCAGCCCTGCTTGCGCGCGATCGCGAGCGCCTTGGGCACGTTTGGCTGCTCCATGTAACCGAAGCGCAGGCGGACCTTGAAGAACTTGTCGCTGATCTTCTCCATCCGGAAACGCTCCGATAGGTCGACCCGCGGCGTATGCGCGGTCTCGATGGTCAGGACCACGTTGTGCTCGTGCAGCACCTTGTTGTGCTTGAGATTGTGCAGCAGCGCGGTCGGCACGAAGGAGGGATCGCTGGTCAGGAACACCGCGGTGCCCTTGACGATGTGCGGCGGCCGCTTCTCCAAGCTCCGGATCAGATCGTCCAGCGGCACCTCGATGCGGCGCGTTTTCTGGATCAGGATCGCGGACCCTCGCCGCCAGGTCCAGATTGTCCCGGCCATGAGCACGCCGAACAGCAGCGGCACCCAGGCGCCTTCCAGCAGCTTCAGAAGATTCGCGCTGAAGAAGCTGATGTCGACCACGACGAAGGGCAGGATCACGGCCGCGGCCGTCGCCGCGCGCCAGTTCCACAATTTCCAGATCACGATGAAGCCCATGATGCCGTCGGCAACCATGGTGGTGGAAACCGCAATACCGTAGGCCGAAGCCAGATTGCTGGGGGTGTGGAACAACAGCACCAGCAGCATCACACCAATCAGGAGCAGCCGGTTTACACGCGGCAGATAGATCTGGCCGGCATGAGTTTCCGAGGTGAAGCGCACCTCGAAGCGCGGCAGGAGGCCGAGCTGCACAGCCTGATAGACCAGCGAATAGGCCCCTGTGATCACCGCCTGGCTCGCGATCACGGTCGCCGCGGTCGCAAGTCCGACCAGCGGCAGCACGAAATGCTCGGGCACCATGCGATAGAAAGAGTGCTCGATCGCGCTGGGATCCGACAGCACCAGTGCGCCCTGCCCGAAATAGTTGATCAGGAGCGCGGGCAGGACGAAGAACATCCAGGCCGACTGGATCGGCTTGCGGCCGAAATGGCCGAGGTCTGCGTAAAGCGCCTCGCCGCCGGTCACCGCGAGGAACACCGCGCCCAGTGTCACCAAGCCGATCGTGCCGTGCGACAGCAGGAATTGCAGCGCGTAGTAGGGATTGATTGCTGCCAGCACCGACGGATCGTCGGCGATGTGAACGGCGCCCAACACGGCAAGGACGGTGAACCAGACGACCATCACCGGCCCGAAAGCCGAGGCGACCAGCGCCGTCCCCTTGCTCTGGACCGCGAACAGCAGCGCCAGGATGAGAACGGTCAGGGGAACGACATAGTGCTCGAAGGCGGGTGTTGCGAGCTTCAGACCCTCGACCGCCGACAGCACCGAGATCGCCGGCGTGATCATGGAATCGCCGATGAACATGGAGGCGCCGACCACGCCAAGCGCCGTCAGGAACCAGCTCCGCCGCCCGAGCGCGCGCTGACCGAGCGCCATGAGGGAAAGCGTGCCGCCCTCCCCGTTGTTGTCGGCGCGCAGCAGCAGCAGAACGTATTTGGCGGTGACGACGATCAGCAGCGCCCAGAGGATCAGCGAGAGCACGCCGAGCACCATGACCCGCGAGACCGGCTGACCGTGGGCCGCGCCCCTGACGGCCTCGTGGAATGCGTAGAGCGGCGACGTCCCGATGTCGCCGAAGACGACGCCGATGCTCCCGAGCGTCAGGCCCCAGAAACCCGAGCTGACCGGTCCGTCCGGAGCTTCGGTCGATGTGATGCTCGCCGTCATATGAAACTGGAACGCTTTTGCCCGAGAATTGATCCGGCGCCTTTTGACGGTTCCGGCGCCCCTGTCAATCGGCACATCACCATAGCAGGCGCCAAGGCAGATGCTGTGACGGCGCAGCAACGGTCGTCGTCCACGCGACGACATGCCTCAGGTAAGATTGTGGCACAAGAGCCCTGAGCCTGTCCGTCCCCGATCGAACGGGAATTGGCTCTACATCCTTGTTTTGTCGTGCTTTCTTCGCGCGAAACAGGGTCCGCTTTGCTCGAATGCGCCCTACGGCTTCAGATTCGGCGGCAGCGGCGGATCTTCGCGCATCAGGGTGATGGTCACCCGCCGGTTGGCCGCGAGCGAGGGATCGTCCGGAAACAGCGGCTGGGTGTCCGCCTTGCCGGCGACGGCGAAGACATGGGCGGCCGGCAGGCCCTCGCGTTCGAGGATCTGACGCACGGCATTGGCGCGGTCTGCCGACAGGTCGAAGGCGCCGTAGTCGCTGCGGGTCGGCACGAATCCAGCCGCGGTGTGGCCAGCGATGGAGACGCGCAGCGGTGTCGCCTTGAGCGGGACAGCGAGCTTCTCGATCAGGCGCCGGGTGCGGTCATAGGGCACTTTGGAGCCGTCGGCGAACATCGAGCGGCCGTCCTGGTCCACGATCTCGAGGTTGAGGCCCTGCTTGGTCTCCTCGAACATGATGTGCTTCGACATCTCGGTCAGTTCTGGCATGTCCTGCAACGCTTGGCGCAGCGAGGCCGCCGCCAGCGCAAAATTGCGGTCGACCTTGATCTTCGCGCCCGAGGTGCGGTCACGATCCTCCTGGTCCGGCGTCGGCGTGTTGGAGGAGTCCTCGGGCTGAATGTGATCGACGTTCTTCAGCCGCGGGCGGGTCGGCAGCCCGTCGGACTCGACGATGCCGGAATAGCGCGCTTCGGTCTGAACACCGAAGGCGTCGCGCATGGAGCCTGCGACGACCTTGAGCTTGTTGGCATCCTGCGTCGAGAACGCGACGAGCATCACGAAGAAGCTCATCATCAGGCCCATCAGGTCGGCGAAGGTCACGAACCAGCCGTGACCGCCTCCGTGTGAATCGCCGCGCTTCTTCTTGGCCATGTCTCAAATCCCGATGCGCGGCCTCAGGCCGGCACCGGCTCGCCTTCGGCGTGGCGGTGCTTCTCGGGCAGATAGGCCAGCAGCATTTCGCGGACCAGCGTCGGGCTCTTGGAGTCGCGGATCATCAGGATGCCGTCGATGATCAACGTGCGGTTGGTCTCTTCGTCCAGGAGCTTGCCATGCAGCTTGTCGGCGATCGGAGTACAGAACAGGTTGGCGACCAGCGCGCCGTAGAGAGTCGCGAGCAGCGCGGTCGCCATGAACGGGCCGAGCTTTGAGGGGTCGGTCATGTTGGCGAACATCTGCACCATGCCGATCAGCGTGCCGACCATGCCGAAGGCCGGGGCGCAGTCGCCGATGGCGCGGTAGATCTTGCTGCCTTCGTCCAGATGCATCAAAAAATTATCGCGGTCGCGCTCGAGATTGTCGCGAATGAAATCGAGGTCGTAGCCGTCGGCGACGTAGCGGATGCCCTTGGCCAGGAACGGCTCGTCGGTCTCGACTTTTTCCAGCCCCACCGGGCCCTGCTTGCGGGCGATCTCGGCGATACGGGCGAGCTCGTCGACCAGATCGTGCGCCGACAGACGGCTCATCGTGAAGGCAAACTTGGCGCCGAGCGGCAGGCCGTGGATCAGCGTCGAGAGCGGAAAGCGGATCATGGTCGCAGCCGTCGAGCCGCCGAAGATGATGATCATCGCATGCTCGGAAACGAACATGTGGAGATCGCCGCCCAGCAGCATCATCGTCGCGATGACGACAATACCCGCCACGAGCCCGATGCTCGTCATGATATCCATGGGAGACTCCAACGCGAACGCAACAACGGCCGTCCTGGCCGATGGCGCGGCCCAACCCCGAACCGCATCGGAAACCCTAGTGAGCTGCGATTAAAGACGCGTAAAGGTTAAGTGGAGCCGTCGCGCCTGGCGGCCGCAGCGCGCTGAAAGGCGCCGGCTTTTGCCGAGTGCCGACAGGGATTTCAACATTTCGCTAACCATAGGGCGTTGCGCGTACCCCATCACTCAAGGCCGTGCGCGCGCGATCCCTTCGGCTGCGGCCCTGCGCCACATCGGGGGCGACCGATCAGTTGGTATTCTGGAGCGGGCCGGCTCCTCAGGGCGGAAGGCATCGCAATGGTGACGCTGTTCAGTCTTCTCACCGCGCTTCCCGCAGTGCTGGCGCTCCACATGCTCGAACCCGGGCTCGTCCTGCCGGCCTTCAGCGTGCTGCTCTTTGTCGAGGCGGCCCTGGCCGTGATCGCAGCACGCCTGATCCACATGCCGGACAATGCGGACAATATCACCCTGTGGGATTTTGCCGGCGGCTTCACCTTGATCGGATGCGCTGCCGCGGTGCTCGGCGAGCCGGATCAGGCCGCCCTGTTCCTGACGGAACAGGGCAGCCTGCGAGCGGCGTCGCAACCGTAGATCATTGCGGTCCCGCCGTTAGTGGATCTCCGCCGAGCGCTTCAGCGCGGCCTTGAGCTTCTCCAGCGAGAAGTCGGGGCTGCGGGCGATCTCGAGGATCGGCGTCTCGCGGCGGCCGCAGAGCTCGGCAGCCTCGGGCAGCTTTGCGGCGATATCGTGCGGGATCACGATGGCGCCGTGCTGGTCGGCGTGGATCAAATCGTCCGACTTGACGGTCATGCCGGCGACGCGCACTTCGCCGCCAAAGCTCTCGGCGTGCACCCAGGCATGCGACGGGCCGATCGAGCCGGCCAGCGCCTGGAAGCCCGGCGCCCATTGCGGGATGTCGCGGATCGAACCGTCGGTGATGACGCCGAGACAGCCTAGCGCCTTGTGCACGTTGCTCTGCACCTCGCCCCAGAACGCGCCGTAGCCGACGTCGGGACCGTCGATGTCCTGGATCACCGAGATGCGCGGACCGTGGCCGGTACCGACATATTCGTAATAGTCGATGCGGCGCTTGGACTGCTCTTCCGGCGGTAGCGAATTTTTCAGCACCGAGCGGATCGCGACCGTGCGGGCATAGCCGACGATCGGGGGCAGATCGGGAAATGGGCAGACCAGCGGCTTGGTGGTGTAGCCGATCAGCCGGCGCTCGGGCGCCACGATCTCCATGGCATTGCAGATCGTCGGCGTGTCATAGCGGCCCAGCGCTTCGAGGACGGAAGCGGGCAGCGGCCCGGTCGCAGTATTCGTCACGGCGTTCTCTCCCAGATTGGCGGCCACTGTTGGCGCGGTGCCGCCGGCACCGGGCGATATAGCCGAGATCGGGCCTCAACCCAACTCAGGGCGCCTCATGGCAGATATCCAAGTCTCGCTGCCTAAGTGGCTTTGGGCTCAGTGCCTCGCTGCTTGGCGCTTGCCGTTCAGTGCAGCCGGTCGGGCCGGTCGTCTTCGCGCGGCGGCTCCGACAGGTTTGCCAGCGTCGGTGCCGACGGCGGAGAGGAGACCTCGCCTCCAGCCGGCGCGGTGGCTTCCATTGCGCGTGCCTGGTCGCGATAGGATTTGTAGCCGAGCGGCAAAGCGAGGAGATACAGCACCGTTCCGATGGACAGCACGTGCCAGGGATAGGCGATCAGGATCGCGATGAACACAACCACAGCGACGAACGCCGGCAGCACCAGTTCGGGCGGCACGCGCATGCGCTTGGTCTTGCCGGAGAACACCGGCAGGCGCGACACCATCAGGAAGGCGATCAGCAGCGTATACGCAGCCGTCACCGCCGCAGGCAGCCGGCCGAGATCGAGGAACGCGATATAGATCGGCAGCAGCACCGTGATCGCGCCGGCCGGCGCCGGCACGCCGGTGAAGAAATTCGCGGCAAAGGCCGGCTTGTTGGGATCGTCCATGGTGGCATTGAAGCGCGCCAGGCGGAGGCCACCGGAGATCGCGAACACCATGGCCGCGATCCAGCCGGCATTGCCGAGCTCGTGCAGCTGCCAGAAATACAGCATCAGGCCGGGCGCCACGCCGAAATTGACGAAGTCGGCGAGGCTGTCGAGCTCGGCGCCGAACTTGGACTGCCCCTTGATCATGCGCGCGATGCGGCCGTCGATGCCGTCGAGTGCCGCCGCGAACACGATGGCGTAGACCGCGAGCGACATCCGCCCCTCGATCGAGAGCCGGATTGAGGTCAGGCCGGCGCAGATCGCCAGCAGCGTGATGACGTTGGGCACCAGCATGCGCACCGGGATCGGGCGGAACCGCCGCCGGCGTACGTCTGGATCTCTAGAGTCGTAGGGCGTCATGGCTCGTCCTCACCTTGGGGCGAGGTATAGCAAGCCGCGTTCCCCTCCGCCATTGCGGCGGAAGGCCCCTCGGGCCGACTTATTGGTTAATTGGAGCGGTAGGCGCGGCTCGGGTCGTCTCCGGCGAGATCGGCCAGAATCGTCTCGCCGGCGATCGCGGTCTGGCCTTCCGAGACCAGCGCCCTGGTGCCCAGCGGCAGATAGACGTCGAGCCGCGAGCCGAAGCGGATCAGACCGAAGCGCTCACCGGCGCCGATCGCCTGCCCCTCTTTGACGAAGCAGACGATGCGCTTGGCGACGAGCCCTGCGATCTGAACCACGCCGATCCGCGCCGTCGGCGTCGTGATCACCAGCGAGTTGCGCTCATTGTCCTCGCTCGCCTTGTCCAGCTCGGCATTGATGAAAAGGCCGGGGCGGTAGGCGATACGGTCCACCCGGCCCGCGATCGGGCTGCGGTTCACATGGCAGTTGAACACGCTCATGAACACCGAGATGCGCGGCAGTGGCCGGTCGCCGAGCCCGAGCTCGGCGGGCGGCAGCGCCATGGTGATCATCGAGACGCGGCCGTCGGCGGGCGACACCACGAGCCCCTCGCGCACCGGGGTCACGCGCACGGGGTCGCGGAAGAACAGCGCGCACCACACGGTCAGGATGGTGCCGATCCATCCCAAAGGCGACCACAGCCAGAACAGGACCAGGCTGGCCAGCGCAAAGCCGCCGATGAAGGGATAACCCTCCTTGTGGATTGGCGGGATCTGACGCTGGATCGAATCGAGAATGGACATCGCTATTTGCCGCTCAGGGTTGATGGCGCAGGTCGTCCCGCGCGGTGGTGTTGTTTAGGCCAGAGTTGGGACCGGAGACAAGGTCACTCCGCCGCCGCAGGCGCCGTCAGGACATCGGCGACCGGCGGTGGCTCCCGGTTGGGCGCCTCGTCAGGGTCGGCCATCCTGGCCAGTTTCTCGCGCGCCGCCTCGGCCTCGCGCTGCCTGTTCCACATGCTGGCGTAAAGTCCCCCCTCCGCGAGCAGTTTTGCGTGGGTGCCACGCTCGGCAATGCGGCCCTGGTCCAGCACGATGATCTCGTCGGCGCCGACGATGGTCGAGAGCCGATGGGCGATCACCAGCGAAGTACGGTTCTTCGCCACGCGCTCGAGCGCACCCTGGATTTCGTGCTCGGTGTGGGTGTCCAGTGCGGAGGTCGCCTCGTCCAGCACCAGGATCGGCGGCGCCTTCAACACGGTGCGCGCGATCGCGACGCGCTGTTTTTCGCCGCCCGACAGCTTCAGGCCGCGCTCGCCGACCTGGGTCTCGTAGCCCTTCGGTGCCATGCGGATGAAATGATCGATCTGCGCCAGCTGCGCTGCCTGCTCGACCTCGGTATCGCTGGCGTCCCAGCGACCGTAGCGAATGTTGTAGCGGATGGTGTCGTTGAACAGCACGGTGTCCTGCGGCACCATGCCGATGCACGCGCGCAAGCTCGCCTGCGTGACCTCGCGAATGTCCTGGCCGTCGATCAGGATGCGGCCGCCGGAGATGTCGTAGAGGCGGAACAGCAGCCGCGAGATGGTCGATTTGCCGGCGCCGGACGGGCCGACGATCGCCACCGTCTTGCCGGCCGGCACCTCGAAGCTGATGCCCTTCAGGATCGGGCGCGCAGGCTCATAGGCGAAGCGCACGTCCTCGAAACGCACATTGCCCGCTGAGACCACCAGCGGCTTCGCGTCCGGTGCGTCCTTGATCTCGGCCTCGCGCCCCAGCACGTTGAACATCTTCTCGATGTCGATGATCGCCTGCTTGATCTCGCGATAGACCATGCCCATGAAGTTCAAGGGCTGGTAAAGCTGGATCATCATGGCGTTGACCAGCACGAAATCGCCGACCGTGTTGGTGCCGTTGCGGACGCCGATCGCGCACATCAGCATGGTCGCGGTCAGTCCCAGCGTGAAGATCACGGCTTGCCCGGTGTTGAGGACTGCAAGCGAAGTATAAGCCTGCACGCTCGACTCCTCGTAACGCGCGACCGATCGGTCGTAGCGCTGCGCCTCACGGGTCTCGGCGCTGAAATATTTGACGGTCTCGTAGTTGAGCAGCGAGTCGATCGCCTTGGTGTTCGCCTCGGTGTCGGCATCATTCATCTTGCGGCGGATGCCGATCCGCCACTCCGTCGCGATGTAGGTGTAGTACATGTAGACGGCGACAGTGACGAGGGTCGCGAGCACGAAACGCCAATCGAACTGCCACAGCAGCACGGCCATCAGCAGCGAGACCTCGACGATGGTCGGGATCAGCTGCAGGATCACCATCCGCACGATGACCTCGATGCCCTCGCGGCCGCGCTCGAGCACGCGCGTCAGGCCGCCGGTCTTGCGCTCCAGGTGGAAGCGCAGCGACAGCTCGTGCATGTGGATGAAGGTGATGGTGGCAAGCTTGCGCACCGCGTGCATGGCGACGCGCGCGAAAATGCCGTCGCGCCATTGCGTCAGCACCGCCATCACGATGCGCATCACGCCGTAGCTGGCGGTCAGCAGCAGCGGCGAGGCGATCACCCAGAGGTGCCAATTGTCGGCCTGCACCGGCGCGGTGTTGGCGCCGGTCAGCGCGTCGGTCGCCCATTTGAAGCTGAAAGGAACCGTCAGCGTGATCAGCTTGGCGGCGAGCAGCAGCACCATCGACCAGACCACGCGCATCTTCAGGTCGAAGCGGTCGCCCGGCCAGATATAGGGCCACAGATGCGCCAGCGTGCCCATCAGCGTGGCCCGTTCCAGCGGTCCCCCGGCGGGATCAGGAACGTTGGGGCCGGCGGGCGATTGAGGTTGGTCCATCAAGAAACCTGAAAAGCCCGTCAGATGCGGGCTGCGTTGCCATTAAGGATTTTCGATTGTCATATAGAGCCTTACCGATGCCCATGCACCCCGCCAGATGGCGAATCTTCGATTGTTCGCCGTCGTTTACCGGTAGATTTCCGGAAGTCCCGAATCACCGATTGGACTTGACGCCTCTCCGCTGCAATGCATCATGGCACCAATGAGCACGATCAAAACCGTCTGTGTCTATTGCGGCTCCGGCCCAGGAACCAATCCCCGTTTCACCGAAGGCGCCAAGGCGTTCGGCAAGGCGCTCGCCGAGAACAACATCCGCCTCGTCTATGGCGGCGGCTCGCTCGGCCTGATGGGCTCGGTGGCGACCTCCGTGCTCGACCACGGCGGCACCGTCACCGGCATCATCCCCGATTTCCTGCGGATGCGCGAAAACGCGCTGACGCGCGTGCAGGAGATGATCGTCACCCCCGACATGCACGAGCGCAAGCGGCTGATGTTCGAACGTTCCGACGCCTTCGTGGCGCTGCCGGGCGGCGTCGGCACGCTGGAAGAGCTGGTCGAGCAATTGACCTGGAAGCAGCTCGGACGTCACGCCAAGCCGGTGCTGCTTGCCAATATCGATAATTTCTGGGAGCCGCTGTTCTCGCTGCTGTCGCACATGCGTCAGACCGAGTTCATCCGGGCCGGGCTTTCGGTCGACATCCTCAAGGCCGATCGGATCGAAGAGATTTTGCCGAAGCTGAAATCGGCTGCAGCGCAGATCGAAGACGCGGAAAAGCAGCTCGCCCCGGAAATGGCGCGTAAGCTTTAGTCCGCAGGAAACGTCACCGCCTCGATCCGGTTGCCATCGGGGTCGACGACAAAGGCTGCGTAATAGCGCACGCGATCGTGCGGGCGGATACCCGGCGCGCCGTCGGACGCGCCGCCGGCGGACAGCGCTGCGGCGTGAAATGCATCGACCTCGGCGGTCGTCCTGGCCCGCAGGCAGATATGCACGCCGCTCTCCGGCGTGACGCGTGGCATGCCCTCGCGCAGATTGATCCAGAATTCGGGATAGGCCTTGCCAAAGCCGATCGTCCGCGGCCGCGTGACGACGCGCGCGAGTCCGAGGGCCCCGAGCGCCGCTTCGTAAAATGTCGCCGAACGTTCGAGATCGCTGACGCCGACGGAGATGTGATCGATCATGGGTCGCGCTCCCCTCTCTCCTCGTCATTGCGAGCGAAGCGAAGCAATCCAGACTGGCTCAGCGGAAGCAGTCTGGATTGCTTCGTCGCTTCGCTCCTCGCAATGACGGCGTATATGGCACCGCCATAGCTCACGCTACCATCCCCTAAGCCGGCGCGCCCGACTTCACCAGCTTGTAGATCACCGAATCCATCAGCGCCTGGAACGAGGCGTCGATGATGTTGGGGGAGACCCCGACCGTGGTCCAGCTGTCGCCGTTCTCGTCCTCGCTCTCGATTAGGACGCGCGTGACCGCGCCGGTGCCGCCGTTGAGGATACGGACGCGATAGTCGATCAGCGTCAGGCCTTCGATATATTTCTGGTACTTGCCGAGATCCTTGCGCAGCGCGACGTCGAGCGCGTTGACGGGACCGTTGCCTTCGGCCGCCGAGATCAGATGCTCGCCGGCGACGTCGACCTTGACCACCGCCAGCGCCACGGTGACGCGCTCGCCATGCGAATTGTAGCGCTGCTCGACATTGACGTCGAACTGCTCGACTTCGAAATAATGCGGCACCTTGCCGAGCGTGCGCCGCGCCAGCAGCTCGAACGAGGCGTTGGCGGATTCATAGGCATAGCCTTGCGCCTCGCGCTCCTTCAACTCCTCGACCAGCCGCGACAGCTTCGGATCGCTCTTCTCATAGGCGATGCCGGCGCGGTCGAGTTCGGCGATGACATTGGAGCGTCCGGCTTGGTCGGACACCAACACCTTGCGGTGATTGCCGACCAGCTCCGGCAGGACATGCTCGTAGGTCTGCGGATCCTTCAGCACGGCGGAGGCATGGATGCCGGTCTTGGTGACGAAGGCGCTCTCGCCGACATAGGCCGCATGCCGGTTCGGCACGCGGTTGAGCATGTCGTCGAGCGTGCGCGACACCTTGACCAGGGTCGCGAGCTTTTCCGCCGTGACGCCGATCTCGAAGGCGTCGGCAAATTCGGCCTTCAGCTTCAGGGTCGGGATCAGCGAGCAGAGATTGGCGTTGCCGCAGCGCTCGCCGAGGCCGTTCAGCGTGCCCTGGATCTGCCGCGCGCCGGCGCGCACCGCAGCGAGCGAATTCGCCACCGCCTGCTCGGTATCGTTATGGGCGTGAATGCCGAGATGATCGCCGGGGATGTGCTTCGTCACCTCGGCAACGATCGCCTCGACCTCGTTGGGCATGGTGCCGCCGTTGGTGTCGCACAGCACCACCCAGCGCGCGCCGGCTTCATAGGCAGCTTTCGCGCAGGCGAGCGCGAAACCGGAATCCTCCTTGTAACCGTCGAAGAAATGCTCGCAGTCGAGCATCACCTCGCGGCCGGCGGCCTTCGCCGCCGCGACGCTGTCGCGGATCGAGGCGAGGTTCTCCTCCTTGGTCGTCTCCAGCGCAACGCGCACCTGATAGGCCGACGACTTCGCCACGAAGCAGATGGCGTCGGCTTTGGCTTCCAGCAGCCCGGCCACGCCGGGATCGTTGGAGACCGAGCGCCCTGCCCGACGTGTCATGCCGAACGCAGTGAAGCGCGCATGCGAAAACTTCGGCTTGGTGCCGAAGAACTCGGTGTCGGTTGGATTGGCGCCGGGATAGCCGCCCTCAACATAGTCGATGCCGAGTTCATCGAGCATCTGGGCGATGATTTGCTTGTCGGTCAGCGTGAAATCGACGCCATTGGTCTGCGCGCCGTCGCGCAGCGTGGTGTCGAACAGATAGAGACGCTCCTTGCTCATTGCAGCGCTCCCGTCGCGGGTCCGCTGCCCAGCGTCTTCTGCATGGTGGTGTTGGCCAGCCACTCGTCGTTCACGGTGATGCTGTTGCGCTGCATGGCCACATAGCCGCGCTTGGCGAAAAAGCCCTGCGCGTTGTCGCTGGCGTCGACCGTCAGCTTGTCGGCACCACGGCCGCCCGCAAGCTTTTCCAGCGCATCGACGAGCATCGTCGCGAGGCCCTGCCCGGCCACGGCCGGATGCACATAGAGCATGCGGATATGATCCTTGCCGCGCAGCGACGCAAAGCCCACGGGCGATCCCTCCAGCGTTGCGATCAGCGTCAGGTCGGAGGCAAGCCGCTTGCCGAACTCTTCGTCCTCGGCCGCGGCCATCCAGGCCTGCTGCTGCGCTTCGCTGTAGTCATCGCCGGTCAGCTCTTCGATGCTGGCCGTGAAGATCGCGGCAAGAACCGGCACGTCCTCGGGCAGGAAGGGCCGCAAACCAGGCTTTGGGAGTGCTTGTGCCATCGTCTTCACCACATCCCATAGAGTTTCAGCGCCAGCGCCACGGCGGCGCCGAGCAGCAGGATTTTCAGCGCGATGTAATAGAACCAGTGCCGCGGAAACGGCGTGTCGGGCCGCTTCATCGCGCGACCTCCCACGTCGTGCCTTCCTTGGAGTCCTTGATCGCAACGCCCATCGCGGCAAGCAGATCGCGGATACGATCGGACTCCGCAAAGTCCTTGCGCGCACGCGCCGCCGTCCGCTCCGAGATCAGGCGCTCGACTTCCTTGGCATCGACGCCGCTCGCCTGCTGCTTGCGTCCTTCCCACTGCGCGGCACTCTCGGAGAGAAAGCCGAGCAGCCGCAACGAACCCGCGAGCGCACCAACGTCGCTGCCGCGCAGGCCATGCAGCGCAGCGATCGCCAGCGGCGTGTTGAGGTCGTCGAGCAGCGGCTCGATCACCGACGGGGCGGGCTTGCCGGGCGCGACGTCAGCCGCAACCCGATACCAATCATCGAGCGTCCTGGCGCTCTCCTCCAGCGATTTCATCGTCCAGTCGATCGGCGAGCGATAATGCGTCTTCAGCATATTCAGGCGCACCACTTCGCCCGGCCAGTCCGCGAGCAGCTCGTGAATCGTAACGAAGTTGCCGAGCGATTTCGACATCTTCTCGCTCTCGACCTGCAGGAAGCCGTTGTGCATCCAGTAGTTCGCCATGCGCTCCCGGTGGAAGGCGCAGCAGGTCTGCGCGACCTCGTTCTCGTGATGCGGAAACACGAGATCGATGCCGCCGCCATGGATGTCGAAGTGCTCGCCGAGATGCTTCCAGGCCATGGCCGAGCACTCGACGTGCCAACCCGGGCGCCCCTGCGCGGCGATACCGGCCGGTGACGGCCATGACGGCTCGCCGGGCTTGGACGGCTTCCACAGCACGAAGTCGGTGTTGCCCTTCTTGTAGGGCGCGACATCGACGCGGGCGCCGGCGACCATCTCATCCAGCGAACGATTGGACAGCGCGCCATAGCGCGGCAGCCCGGCATCGGCCGCGTTCATCGCCTGCGGCGAGAACAGCACGTGATGCTCCGCAACGTAGGCGAAGCCGCCGGCGACCAACCGCTCGATGATCTCGCGCATCTCGCCGATATGCTCGGTAGCACGCGGCTCGACGCTCGGCCGAAGTGCGCCGAGTGCATCGACGTCGGCGTGAAACTGTTTGCCGGTCTGCTCGGTGACTTTCCGGATCGCCTCGTTCAGCGGCAGGCCGGGGAAATCACGCGCGGCGCGGTCGTTGATCTTGTCGTCGACGTCGGTGATGTTGCGGACATATTTGACGTGGGCCGCGCCATAGAGATGGCGCAGCAGCCGAAACAGCACGTCGAACACGATCACCGGCCGGGCGTTGCCGATATGGGCGAAGTCATAGACGGTCGGTCCGCAGACATACATGCGGACGTCCTCGGCATCGAGCGGCACGAAGGTGCGCTTCTCCCGGCTCAGCGTATCGTAGAGGCGCAATTCCATAAGGATACCCGTCGGCTGTTGGCCGGGCGTCCAGTGCTCTCAATGGTTTTGAGAAAAGACGGCTCCAGCCAGCGAATCGCTAGCTCGTAATCTCGCGGCAAATGGCGCAAATGACGAGGAGACCGTTCATGACGGAACATATGGGCTATGAGGCGGCCCCGCGTCAAGAGAGCCGCGAAAACGCCGTTTTATCTCCGCAATGCGCAGCCGCCGCACACAGATGGTTTATCTCCTTAACCATTTGAGCCCATTCTGGAACTGGCAGTTCCCATTTTTTTGCCCCGGTGTTTTCATGCGATCATTGCTCGCGCTCATTTCCTGCGCCTCTATCCTCGTCGTTTCCAGCGCTCTCGCTGAGACCCGCGTCTTCATCATCCCCAACCAGGCGGACGGCTACGGCGTGGATCAGTGCCTGGCCAAAAGTGACAAATGCGGCGCGCAGGTCGCCCGCACCTACTGCCAGTCACGCGATTTTGCCCAGGCTTCGGCCTATCGCCGGGTCGATCCCGACGAAATTACCGGCTCTGTCCCCAAATCCGGCGCAAACTGCTCCCATGGCCATTGCGATGAATATGTCGCAATCACCTGCCAGCGCTGAATTCGCTCGGAACTGGCGTACCTTAGGTCCAATCCCTGGCCTCTGAAACGACGTGACGATGCCGCAGGAAGCGGCTATGGGAGGGCGCGCTTCGGCCCCCCACATCACGCGTGGCCGTGACCTCGCTAGAATGGCGGATATGCCTGAATTTTTGTCTCTCTCCCGTGCTCGCTCGATCCTTGCCTGCGCCGTGCTCTTGAGCACGGTCGCGCTCGCCAATAACGCGTTCGCACAGGCCGGCCCGCCGGGACCGCCGCCTCAGCCCGGCCAGAACGGGCTCGGACCCAACCCGATGTGCGCGCGCCTGGAAGGCCAGCTCGCCGGTCTCGATCGTGGCGGCGGCGGTGATCCCGCGCGCGAAGACCAGATCCGCCGCTATCAGGAGTCCCAGAGCAAGCAGCAGGCCGAGCTTGACCGCGTCACCATGCAGGCCAAGCGCATGGGTTGCGATTCCTCCGGCTTCTTCTCGCTGTTCAGCGGCCAGTCGGCGCAATGCGGTCCGGTCAACACCCAGATCCAGCAGATGCGCGCCAATCTGGACCAGATCACCGGCAATCTCGAACGCCTGCGCGGTGGCGCCGGCGGCTTCAGCCCCGAGCGTGACAACCAGCGCCGCTCGGTGCTGGCAGCGCTGGCGCAGAACAATTGCGGCCCGCAATATGCCAACGCCGCGCAGTCGCAAGGCGGCGGCAATTTCCTGAGCAATCTGTTCGGCGGCAACAACCCCAACAATCCGCAAGGCGTGCCGCCGTCCGATCTCGGCCCGCAATCAGGCACCTATCGCACCGTGTGCGTGCGCACCTGCGACGGCGCTTATTTCCCGGTCTCGTTTGCGACCGTGCCGGCGCGCTTCCCCGACGACGAGAAGACCTGCAAGGCGCTGTGCCCGGCCGCCGAGGCCGTGCTCTACACCCATCGCAACCCCGGGGAAGACATGAACTCCGCGGTCTCCACCAGCGGCCAGCCCTACACGGCGCTGCCGACCGCGTTCAAATTCCGCAGCGAGTTCAACCCGTCCTGCTCCTGCAAGGCCGCGGGCCAGACCTGGGCCGACGCGCTCAAATCGGCGGACGACAAGGCATCGGCCGAGCAGCAGGGTGACATCATCGTCACCGAGGAGAGCGCCAAGAAGATGCAGCAGCGGCAGCTCAACAAGGGCACGCCGGCCGCCAATGGCAAGAAGGGTGCGGCTCCGGCGACGACGACGGCTGGCGCCCCGGCAGCGACGCCGCCGGCGGAAACCGGCACCCCTGCGACGCCTTCCGAGAACAAGCCGATCCGTTCGGTCGGCCCGAGCTTCCTGCCGCAACAGCAGAAGTAGGCGGCCCTTCCCTTCTCCCCTTGCGGGAGAAGGTGGCGCGAAGCGTCGGATGAGGGGTTCTATCCGCGCTCACATGTGCACATGGGTTCGCGGAGATAGACCCCTCACCCGAATGAGTTCGCTTCGACGGCGGAGCTGCCCTCTCCCGCAAGGGGCGAGGGCACAACAACGCCCATCTCGCTTGCGGAAACGGCAGCGCAAGCGCCAGCCTCACCCCTCGAACGCGTCGATCGAGGCTTTGCTCCCACGCGACACCAGCGTCTCGTCCGGGGCGGCGAGCTGCTCGCCTTTGTCGCGAAAGCGGTTGGTGATGGGGTAGCGGCGGTCGCGGCCGAAATTCCTGGCGGTCACCTTGACGCCGGGGGCGGCCTGGCGGCGCTTGTATTCGGCGACGTTGAGGAGATGGTCGATACGGGTCACCGTCTCGCGGTCGAAGCCGGCGGCGATGATCGTGTCGAGCGGCTCTTCGCGCTCGATCAGACGCTCCAGGATGGCATCGAGCACGTCGTAAGCCGGCAACGAATCCTGGTCGGTCTGGTTCTCGCGCAGCTCCGCGGTCGGTGGACGCGTGATGATGTCGGGCGGGATCACCTCGCCGTCCGGCCCCAGCGCCCCCTCTGGCTTCCACGAATTGCGCAAGCTTGCGAGCCGAAACACCTGCGTCTTGTAGATGTCCTTGATCGGATTGAAGCCGCCGTTCATGTCGCCGTAGAGCGTGGCGTAGCCCACCGACATTTCCGACTTGTTGCCTGTTGTCACCACCATCAGCCCGGTCTTGTTGGAGATCGCCATCAGCAGCGTACCGCGGGTGCGGGCCTGGAGATTCTCCTCGGTGACATCAGGCGGCAGATTCTTGAAGACGCCGGACAGGATGGTCTCGAACCCGCTTACTGCTTCCGCGATCGGCAGCACCTCGTAGCGGATGCCGAGATGGCCAGCGAGCTCGCCGGCGTCGGCAATCGAGCTTGCCGCAGTGTAGCGATAAGGCAGCATCACACCGTGCACTTGATCGGCCCCGAGCGCATCGACCGCGATCGCGGCGCACAGCGCGGAGTCGATGCCGCCGGAAATGCCGAGCAGCACACCAGGAAAGCCATTCTTCGCGACGTAGTCGCGCAGACCCAGCACGCAGGCCGCGTAGTCGGCGTGGTCGCCCTCGGGCTGCGCGGCGATCGGACCGGTGCAGCGCCAATCGTCGCCGCTTCGTGTGAACCGCAGTGTGGTGACGCTCTCCGCGAACGCCGGCAATTGCGCTGCGAGCGAAAGGTCGCCGTTGAGCGCGAAGGAAGCTCCGTCGAACACCAGCTCGTCCTGGCCGCAAACCTGGTTGAGATAGACCAGCGGCAAGCCGCTCTCGGTGACGCGCGCGACCGCGACCGACAAACGCACGTCAGCCTTGTTGCGGGCGTAAGGAGATCCGTTCGGCACAAGGATGATCTCGGCGCCGGTCTCGGCCAGCGTCTCGACCACGTTCTCGTAGTCCTCGGACTCCTCCAGCCAGATGTCTTCGCAGATCGGCACACCGATGCGCACGCCGCGCACGGTGACGGGGCCCGCCGCAGGGCCGCGCGAAAACAGCCGCTTCTCATCGAACACGCCGTAATTCGGCAGATTGCATTTGAAGCGCAAGCCGGCGATACGGCCGCCGTCGAGCAGCGCGCAGGCATTGTAGAGCCTACCCTCCTCGACCCAGGGCGTGCCGATCAGCATGGCCGGTCCGCCATCGGCGGTCTCGCGCGCCAGCGCTTCGATCGCGGCGCGGCAGGCCGCCTGAAACGAAGCCTTCTGCACCAGATCTTCCGGCGGGTAACCGGCGATGAACAATTCCGGAAACAGCACGAGATCGGCGCCGTCGGCGGCTGCCCGCACGCGCGCCGCGCGCGCTTTGGCGGCATTGCCGTCGATGTCGCCCATGGTCGGATTGAGCTGGGCGAGCGTGAGCGCGAATGCGTTGAGACGTTCGGTCATGGCGCTCCGATCAAAGCATGATCCGGAAAAGCGTGAAGCGGTTTTCCGAAAAGATCATGCTCAAAAAACAGTCTAAAGCGCGAGACGCGCTCTAGAGGAATCCCAATCGCTCGATGATGGCGATGATCCAGAACGCGCCGGCCATCAGGAGCGCAATACCGACCGCGGCCGAGCCCATGTCCTTGACCCGTCCGATCTGCTTGTCGTGATCCATCGTCAGCCGGTCGGCAAGCTTCTCGATCGCCGTATTGAGCAGCTCGACCACCAGCACGAACGCGACCGCGCAGATCAGCTCGACCGCGCGCATTGCGGTCGCGCCGACGAACCATGCAAGCGGCAGCGACAAGAGGAGCGCGACGATCTCCTCGCGGACCGCCTGCTCCGAGCGGAACGCAAAGGCCAGACCGTTACGGGAATTGATCGTGGCCTTCCAGATCCGCAGCAAGGTCTCAGAGCCCCGCTGCGACCGGCATCGGCCTGACCTTGCCGGCGCGTTCCTGCTTGAGCAGTTCTGCGACCAGGAACGCCATGTCGATGGATTGCTCGGCGTTGAGCCGGGGATCACAGACCGTGTGATAGCGGTCGTTGAGATCCTCGTCGGTGATCGCACGGGCGCCGCCGAGGCACTCGGTGACGTCCTGGCCGGTCATCTCCAGATGCACGCCGCCGGCATGGGTGCCTTCCGCGGCGTGGATCGCGAAGAACGACTTCACCTCGGACAGGATGCGGTCGAAGGGCCGCGTCTTGTAACCTGACGTCGAGGTGATGGTGTTGCCGTGCATGGGATCGCACGACCAGACCACCACTTTGCCCTCGCGCTTCACGGCGCGGATCATGTTCGGCAGATGCTCGCCGATCTTGTCGGAACCGAAGCGGCCGATCAGCGTCAGCCGGCCCGGCTCGTTGTCGGGATTGAGCACGTCGATCAGCTTCAGCAGCTCGTCGGGCTTGAGTGACGGGCCGCATTTGAGCCCGATCGGATTCTTGATGCCGCGGAAATATTCGATATGGCCGTGGTCGAGCTGGCGGGTGCGGTCACCTATCCAGATCATGTGACCCGAGGTCGCGTACCAGTCGCCGGTGGTGGAATCGACGCGGGTCATCGCCTGCTCGTAGCCGAGCAGCAGGGCCTCGTGGCTGGTGTAGAAATCGGTGGCGCGCAGCTCCGGGTGGGCCTCGAGATCGAGGCCGCAGGCGCGCATGAAATTGAGCGCATCGGAGATGCGGTCGGCCAATTCCTTGTAGCGGCGGGACTGCGGGCTGTCCTTGAGGAAGCCGAGCATCCACTGATGCACGCTGCCGAGATTGGCGTAGCCGCCGGTGGCGAACGCGCGCAGCAGGTTGAGCGTCGCGGCCGACTGGCGATAGGCCATCAGCTGGCGCTGCGGATCAGGAACGCGCGCCTGCTTGGTGAAGGCGATGTCGTTGACGATGTCGCCGCGATAGCTCGGCAGCTCGACACCGTCGATCTTCTCCATCGGCGATGACCGCGGTTTTGCGAACTGGCCGGCGACGCGCCCGACCTTCACCACCGGAACGGCGCCGGCATAGGTCAGTACCACCGCCATCTGGAGCAGCACGCGAAAGAAGTCGCGGATGTTGTTGGCGCCGTGCTCGGCAAAGCTCTCGGCGCAGTCGCCGCCCTGCAGCAGGAAGGCCTCACCGGCCGCGACCCGCGCTAAGGCCTTCTTCAGATTGCGCGCCTCGCCCGCGAACACCAGCGGCGGAAAGGTCGCAAGCTGCGCCTCGACGTCGGCCAGGGCCTTGGCGTCGGGATAATCGGGCACCTGTAGCACCGGCTTGCTGCGCCAGGATTCGGGCGTCCACCGCTCGGACATCGCAATCTCTCCGTGAAGCAAAAAGCACAACCTGATCTGTGGGTTGCGAGGGTCGCCTTATACACAGGCTAGCCACCGGCCGCCAGTTGTAAATCCGTCCGGCACTGCAAAGCCTTGCGGGGAAAGCCAAATTCGCATTTGCTGGGAAACGGCTTGGAAACTGGCAAGATACCTTCGGCCCATGGACGTGGCACTGGACGACGTTTTCATCGACGAGATCAGCTTCCCGGCGACCGACGGGTATGCGCTGAGCGGTACGCTATTCTTGCCGCGCGGCACCAAACGTCATGCCGTGTTGGTCAATTCGGCGACGGCCGTCCCGCGAAAAATCTATCGCGGCTTTGCCTCCTATCTCGCCCATCGCGGCTGCGCGGTCCTGACCTACGACTATCGCGGCATCGGCGACTCCCGGCTGCCGGCGATGGTTGGCTACAACCAGCCGAAATCGCTGGTCGGCTTCAAGGCCTCGATGTCGGACTGGGCCGCGCTCGACGTCACCGCCGCAGTGCACTGGATGCGCGAGCGCTACAACACTCTCCCTCTCGCCTATATCGGCCACTCCTTTGGCGGCCAGGCGCTCGGGCTAATCGCGAACAACACGGAGATTTCGCGCGCCGCGTTCGTGGCCTCGCAGGCGGCGACCTGGCGGCTGATGACGTCGCCGGAAAAATACCGCGTCTTCGCCTTCATGAATCTCGTCGGCGTGCCGCTCGCCCACGCGCTGGGTTACGCGCCGGGCTGGGCCGGCATCGGTGAGGATTTGCCCAAGGGCGTCTTCCTGGAATGGACCAAGTGGGTCTCGAGTCCCCGCTATCTCTTCGATTCAAAGCTGCCGGAGCTAGAGAATTTCGCCAGGTTCAAGGGCGAGTTGCGCACACTCTGCTTCTCCGACGATCCCTGGGCGACGCGGCCCGCGGTCGAGCTGCTTGCAAGCGGGTTCACCGCAATCAAGCCGGAGGTAATCAACGTGAAGCCGTCCGACGTCGGCGCCAAGACGATTGGCCATTTCGGCTTCTTCCGCCCCGACCACCGCGACACTTTGTGGCGCGGCGTCGCGGAATGGATCCAGGGAGAGTAGACGGCGCTTACCGGAGGATCGTTGTCAGCGACGAGTAGCGCTTGTTCGGCTTGGCCTCGCCCGGCGCGAATTGCGCAAAGGCGTCGCTGACGCGGACGGCCGGCGGCGTATCGCCGGCGAAACGAAACTCCTTCGGCCGCGGCGCGTAGAAGCTGGCGCTGTAATAAGTGTCGTCGAAGCGTGCCTCGCCGACCCCGAACACTGCGTCGCACGCGAACAGGAGCGCATAGACTCCCGCGACCGCGACGACGACCTCCCTAAGAACTGACATGCTGATGCCCCACCCTGTTGCAGGCAGGATGCACGCCGGTTCCAAAGCCGGGGTTTAAGGCCGCACAGTTCTTGTCCGCAGGGTTTGCCGCCGCTGAGCGGAATGCAGACAATTTTATCGATCTCGAAAGATGAGCCCGCCTGCACGGGTGGTCAGGCGGGCTCCAGGCTTGGCCGCTCGGGAGGTATCAAACGGCCAGATTCATCCAGACAGCCTTGGGCTCCGTGAAATTGTCGAGCGCGGCGGTGCCGTGCTCGCGGCCGAGGCCGGAGTCGCGCTCGCCGCCCCAGGGCAGGCGCACGTCGGTATAGCCATAAGTGTTCATCCAGACCGTGCCCGCGCGCGCCCGCTTGGCGAAGCGCTGCAGCTTGCCGATGTCGCGGCTCCAGACGCCGGCGGCGAGGCTGTAAGCCGTGCCGTTGGCAATCCTCAAAGCGTCGGCCTCATCCTTGAACTTGATGACGCTGACGACCGGTCCGAAGATCTCCTCCTGCGAGATCCGCATCTGGTGGGCGACATTCGCGAACACCGCGGGGCTGATGAAGTAGCCGCGGTCGCCGACCTTCTCGCCACCGGTGACGAGGGTCGCGCCCTCCTTCCGGCCGATGTCGACATAATCGAGGATCGACTTCATCTGCTTCTCTGAGATCACGGGGCCGAGCGTCGTCTTGCGGTCGAGCGGGTCGCCGATCCGGAGCGACTTTGCGCGCGCCGCCAGCCGCTCGACGACCTCGTCATAGGCCTTCTCCTGCACCAGCACGCGCGAGCCGGCCGAGCAGACCTGGCCGGCATTGAAGAAGATGCCGGAAGCCGCAGCTTTCGATGCGGCTTCGAGATCGGCATCGTCGAAAATGACGTTGGCCGACTTGCCGCCCAGCTCCAGCGAGACGCGCTTGAAGTTGCTAGCGGCGCCCTTCATGATTCCCCGGCCCACACCGGGAGAGCCGGTGAAGGTGACCTTGTCGACGTCAGGGTGATTGACCAGCGCGTCGCCGACGACCCGGCCGGGGCCTGTGACGACATTGAAGACGCCCGCCGGCAGGCCGGCTTCGAGCGCGAGCTCGGCGATACGCAGCGCCGACAGCGAGGTCAGCTCGGCCGGCTTCATCACAATGGTGCAGCCGCAGGCCAGCGCCGGCGCGAGCTTCCACATCCCGATCATCAGCGGGAAATTCCACGGCACGATCGCGGCGACCACGCCGACCGGCTCGCGCACGGTGTAGGTCAGGGCATCATCGCGCACGGGCACGACGTCGCCCCTGATCTTGTCGGCCCAACCGGCGTAGTAGATCAGCGTATCGACGGCGGCCGGAAAATCCTGCCGCGATGTCGCGGCGATCGGCTTGCCCGCATCGATCGACTCGAGCTCGATGATCTCCTCTGCGTGAGCCTTGAGCAGGTCAGCCCAGCGCAGCAGGATCCGGCCGCGCTCGGACGCCCGCATCGTGCGCCAGGAGCCTTCGAAAGCCCGGCGCGCGGCGGCGACCGCATACTCCACATCGGCCTCGTTGCCTTCGGCGACGACGGCGATGACCTGCCCGGTGGCCGGATTGAGCGACTTGAAGGTGCGCCCGGAGCTTGCGGCGACGCGGCGACCGTCGATCAGCAGATGCTGTGGCCGGGACATGAACTCGGTGGCCGGCGAGTGTGCAAAATCATATGCAACAGACATCATATCTCCTCCCAGTTCTGGTATACCAGACTAGGCACCCTTACGCCGGAGTAAATATGATATGAATTGCAAATGGACGGTCAGCATATGAAGTGCAGTTCATAAGGGAGACCAATGCTTCAGATCGAGATCGAGGCCGTCTGGCGGTTTCGCCGCGAGGGCAATCCACGCACCGCCATCATCATGCTCGGCGTCCTCAACGAAATCAGAAGGACGGGGAAGATCACCAGCGCGGCCAAGGACGCGCACCTCTCCTACCGCCATGTCTGGAATCTGATCGAGCAATGGTCGGAGTTTTTCGGCACGCCGCTGGTGGAGACCCAGCGCGGCAAAGGCTCGAAGCTCACGCCGTTCGGCGAGCGGCTGGTATGGGCGGGCGAGCGCATGCAGGCCCGGCTCGGACCTCAGCTTGAAAATCTCGCGCAGGAGCTGGCGAACGAGATCAAGCCATTCCTCGAGCAGCGCCCGTCGGTGATCCGCGTGCATGCCAGCCACGGTTTTGCGGTCGCAAAACTGCGCGAATTCCTCGACCGCGAGCCCGGCATCGGCGTCGATCTGCGCTATGTCAGCAACCAGCATTCGCTGGTCTCGCTGGCGCAGGGCGCCTGCGATCTCTCCGGCCTGCATCTGCCGCACGGCGCGCTACGCGCCCAGGGCATCAAGGCTGCGCGCGAATGGCTCGATCCGCGCGAGGATCGCATCATCAGCTTCGTCACGCGCGAAATGGGGCTGATGGTCGCGCGCGGCAATCCGCTGCGCATCGCCTCTCTCAGTGATCTCACCGGGCCGAAAGTCCGCTTCGTCAACCGCGACCATGATTCCGGCACGCGCTTGCTGTTCGATCAGTTGCTCGCGGCAAACGGCATCGAAGAGAGCCGCATCAACGGCGCGCAGCAGATCGAATTCACCCACGCCGCGGTCGCAGCCTATGTCGCGAGCGGCATGGCCGATGCGAGTTTCGGCGTCGAAGCCGCCGCCCGGCATTTCGGCCTCGATTTCATCCGGCTCCTGACCGAGGATTATTTCTTCGTCTGCAAGCGCGCGTTCCTGGACACCGGGCCGATGCAGCGCATCCTGGAGATCATCCGCAGCGCCGATTTTCGCGCGGCTGTCGCGACGCTACCCGGCTATGTGCCGTCGGACACCGGCACCGTCACCGGTGTGAAGGCGTTTCTGGAGATGCACGCCGTGCGATGATGAAGGATGCCGTCGCCTTGTCCGCGCCGGTCAGATCGCCGGCTCGTCCTTCAGCGCCGACAGGACCCGCTCGCCCTGCGCGGTCAGCCGGTACGTCACCAGCGGACGGCTCGACGGCGGCTTTCGCGCGAGCTCGACGATGTAGCCGCGCACCATCAGGGCTTCGAAGCTGCCGTAATAGCCGAACATGCTGATCTGGTTCTGCCTGAGCAGCTTGAACTCGCGCAAGAGACGGATCTCGTTGCCCGACAGCAGCGACCGGCGCACGCGCTGAACGAACCGCGCCCGCAGCTCGAACCAGGCCTGGTCCGGCAGTTCGTGCAAGGCCGGTGCCGGGGCTCGTTCGCAGGGACGCGCGTCCTGCATAATCTCGACAGTCACCTGCGGCAGGCACGGCATGCTGCTGCTGACAACCGCGTCCTTCGCGACGTCGAGCAACGCGAGCGGCCAACGCCGCTTGTTGTCCACCATGACAGGCGCTGGCACGACGCTGTCGCGCACCAGTTGCTCGAAGCGTCCGGCGGTCACGCCGACATAGGCGGCCGCGCGACGGCGATCGACCAGACGCGTGTCCGGCGCGACCTCGCAAACAGTGTTCTCGTCCACCCCGGATCCCCTGGCGCCTCGTTGCGCATGGCATGACGGTCCGGCGGGACCGGCAAGCCGGCGGCGAACCTAGGCGGGAGGAGCGCGCTCGAAAAGCACAGAATTTCGTACATATTGATGCCGTTTCGGCAACAGCTATAGTCCGGCCGGGGGTCTCATGCGATTTCACTCACCGGCCATCCAGTACTTCCACGCCGTCCGCCGCACCGGCTCGATCCGGGCCGCGGCGCGTTTGCTGAACGTTGCCTCGTCGGCCGTAAGCCGCCAGATTCTCAAGCTTGAACAAGAGGTTGGGTCACCGTTGTTCGAGCGCAATGCGCGCGGCCTGACGCTGACGACGGTCGGGGAGATGTTGGCCCGGCACGTCATGAACGTGCTCCAGGACCTCGACCGCTTCCGCTCCGACGTCGCGTCCCTGTCGGGCACCTGGCACGGCACCGTCAGCATTGCCTGCATCGAGTCGCTCACGGAGTCGGTGCTGCCGGACCTGATCGCCTCACATCGCGGCCGCGCCCGGCGCGTCAGCTTCACCACCGAGGTGAAGGGATCGTCGGATGTGCTGGAGGCCTTGAGCCGCGGCGAGGCCGACATTGGTATCGCCATGGCGCTGCGGCATCCGCCGGACCTGCGCCAGGTCGCCTTGAAACGGTTTCGCCTCGGCGCAATCGTGGCGGGCGATCATCCACTCGCGCGTGGCAAGACGGTCACGCTAACCCAATGTCTCGCCTTTCCCGTCATCCACGCGCTGCCGGAGCTGTCGATCTATCATCTGCTCCAGCCGCTGATCGCGCAGCTGTCCGAGACGCCGGAGCCGGCGATCCAGGCCAACTCGATCGACCTGATGCGCGAGCTCGCCGCGCGCGGCGTCGGCATCGCCTTCCAGACCCAGCTCGGCATCGAGCGACTGTCGCGCGACAGCCGGCTCGTCTTCCTGCCGCTCGACAACGCCGACAGTCCGGTGTGGTCAGATCTCGGCATCTACGTTCGCGCCGAGCGCACACTGCCCGCCTACACGGAATCCTTCCTCCAGGAGCTGGTGCGCGAATTGGCCGAGCGCGAGCGGCGCGAAAACGCGGCGCATCCGCAGATCGCCTGATCAAACAAAATCAACTTTCGATGCGCGTGGACGTGATCGCCGACAGTAGTTTTCCGGAATATGGCCGATGGCCGGCCATTGATACCCTCTTCAAACCTGCTCAATTTACACGCCTCAAGGATCCGGAATGCCGCTATGTCGGCTGAAGCCTTCGCGAATCCTCGGCATCGAGCGCTTCTCGGATTTCGCCGAGTTTCGCGCCAACGAGGTGCTCGGCCTCGGCATCAGCACGCCGCTCCGCCCGCGCGAATTCTCGCTGTCTCGCGCCATCCTGCCGCTCCAGGATGGGCTTTTCGTGCTCCAGCGCTCCTTTGCACGGCGGTTTGAGGCCGAGATCGGCACGGACAATGGTGTCGGCCTCGTTGTCCCCCTCGCGTTTCACTCCACCTCCAACGGCCGCGAGGTCGACAATTCAACGATTGCCATGATGCGCGGCAAAGCCCCCGTCGACGCCATCGAGCATCATCCCAACACTTACCTGATGCTGCGCTTCAACTCGGACATGCGTCATCGCGGCTGGACGGATTTCGACACGGGCCTCGCATATGTTCGCGCGCCGGACCAACCGATGGCGCGATTGCGCGCCGCTATCCTGGAGATGTTCTCGCTCGCCTCGGCGTGCAACGATCCCCGGCAATTCGAGGCGCTCAACCGACCCATCCAGGAGACGCTGCTCGCCTGCCTCGACAACGCCCTGGCGCCGGCAGGCGGGCTGACTGCGCGAGGCGGATCGTTCGCCAAGCACCGCAAGCTGATCGCGCGCCTCGACGAAATGGTCATGTGGTCCGGCAGCAAGGCACTTTACAGTGACGACCTCGCCTCTGCGCTCGGCGTATCGGTGCGTACGCTCCAGACCGCCGCTCACGCGGTGCACGGCGTGAGCCTGCACCACTATCTGCGCCTCAAGCGGCTGTGGTCTGCCCGCATCCAGCTCATGGTCGGAGGCGGCGGCATGAGCGTCAAGGCCTCGGCGCTCGGCAACGGCTTCTGGCATCTTGGTGAGTTCTCGCGCGGCTACAGATTGGCGTTCGGCGAGACGCCCTCCGAGACGCTGGCGCGGAGCCGACGTCCCTGAGCGCAGCCTTCGGTCTTTGAACGGCCGTGTGTCACGTTCAGCCGTGACCGGCTCCCTTGCGCTGGCCGCTATCGCCGAGGCGGTCGACCCAGGCGATGCCGATCGCAGAGATGATGAAGGTCAAGTGGATCAGCACCTGCCACATCACGCCGCTCTCGGTGAAATTGCTGCGCGTCGTGCCGAGATTGCCGGCCTCGATGAAGGTCCTGAGCAGAGAGATCGAGGAGATGCCGATGATCGCCATCGCAAGCTTGATCTTGAGCACGCTGGCATTGACGTGGCTCAGCCATTCCGGCTCGTCCGGATGACCGCTGAGGTTCAGGCGCGAGACGAAGGTCTCGTAACCGCCGACGATCACCATCACCAGCAGGTTCGAAATCATCACGACGTCGATCAGCCCGAGCACGACCAGCATGATCTGCTGTTCGCTGGCGTCGAACGAGTGCACGACCAGGTGCCAGAGCTCCTTCAGAAACAGCAGCACATAGACGGCCTGCGCGACGATCAGGCCGACATAAAGCGGCACCTGCAGCCAGCGCGAGCCAAAGATGAGTTGGGCAAACGCGCCGATTTGCGGCGCCGGCACGGAAACCGCCGAAGGTGCTTTGGGTTCGGACGTCATTGATCACTCCGGATGATGGACAGGCACGTTGCCTCAGAGACTCGCGATCACAGGCGCGAGCTCGAGCGACCCGCGATAGATCATCTCGAAGGCGACGTAAACGATGATGGCGAGGCCGACATAGCCGATCCAGCGTTGCTTCTGGAGCACGCGGCCGAGCAAATCGGCGGCGACGCCCATCAGCGCGACCGACAATAACAGGCCGAAGGCGAGGATGTAGGGATGCTCGCGCGCGGCGCCCGCGACCGCGAGCACGTTGTCGAGCGACATCGAGACGTCGGCGGCGACGATCTGCACGGCCGCCTGTCTGAAGGTCTTTCGGGAGGCAGGAGCAGCGCCGCTGCCGCCATGGCTGAACGCGAGCTCGTTCGCGTGCGCGGACTGCTCGCGCAGCTCCCGCCACATCTTCCAGCACACCCAGAGCAGCAGCACGCCGCCGGCGAGCAACAGCCCGATCACTTGCAGAAGCTGGGTCGCGACGCCAGCAAAGACGATGCGCAGGGCGGTGGCGGCGATGATGCCGACGACGATGGCGCGCCGGCGCTGCTCGGCCGGCAGGCCGGCTGCGGCAAGGCCGATGACGACGGCATTGTCGCCGGCGAGCACGAGGTCGATCAGGACGACCTGAAGCAGCGCGGTCAGCGCTTCGGTGGTGATGAATTCGGTCATGATTGGTCATTTTTCGGTGCGGCAGGATCGAGCCATTGCGGCTTCTTCCGCTCGACCCAATCCAGAACCTTGCCGCGCGAGGATCGCAGCGCGGGCACGTCTTCCGCGAGCAAAGCGAGGCCGAGCGGAAGCATCCAGATTCCGAGCACCGGCAGGAACGAGAGCACGCCGCCGACAATGAGCAGCGCGCCCGAGGGGATTCTCACCCAGCGGCTGGACGGCTTGAGCAGATAGGTGACGGTGTCACCCATGCGCGGCGGCAGGCGACGGACGAGCTTGTCCAGGCGCGGGTCGCCGCCGGCCATCTGGCCGGTAGCGCCCGCAGTCCCTGTTTTATCTTCGTCCGAAACTACGCTCATGCTTACTCCTCGGCGGCGATGCGTTGTTCGGCGCGCACTGCACCCGGCGTCACTTGCTTTGCGCGTGGCAGCACCAGCGTCAGCAGGCGCAATAGCTTGATCGCCTGCACTTCGTGGGGATGAACGTCCTCGTCCGCGGCCGCGACGCGCTCCGACAGTTCCATCAAATGAGCCGACAGCGGCAGGTCCGAAACCGGACGCAAATTGTCGATCACCACATTGGCGAAATCAGGCTCCTCAAGACGTTCGGCAAGCTCGTCGAACATGGCGTAGAGCCGGTCCTCCGATATGTGCGGTGCGAGCTTGCGATCGCGGATGAAACGGACGACCTCGTCGCGTTCGACCGGCGAAACTTGCCGGTCGGCAACCGCAACCAGCGCGCCGACGATCACCAGCGCCACCGCAGCCTGCTCGTTCAGGCTGGACGGCTCGGTGATCTCGATTTCGATCGGATTGGAATGCTTGGCGTCGGACATCGTTGCTCCCTTATCTTGCGAAATGACCGCACGGAGCTGCGATGGGGACGATTGGGTCGGAGAGACTCTCAAGAAGGCCCGACGATCGGCCGATCCATCGCATTCGCGCGGGACAGGTCATCCGACATCACGAGGTTTGCCGACAGCGTCGGCGTCCTCGCCAGAGGGGCCCGGATTCTTGTTCCTTCCACACATAAAGATGGGACTGTCGGAATCAAGGCGACGCGACTGCGACCAGCCGCCGCATCGGGTTCCCCGTGTTACCCCACCCGCTCGACAAGATGCGCCCGCGAGGGCGAGGGCTCGAATCTGTCGCCGAAATACTGCGTCTCGTGCGCCACGAGGCCGTCGCGGAATTCCATGATGCTCACCACGTAAGACGGCACCCCGTCATAGGTCAGCACGAATTCGCTCACCCAGAGATCGTTACCGCCGACGATGCGCCGAACCGTGAAGCGCTTCTTGTTCGGTTGCACGAACCGGCTTTGCTGGATGTTACTGCGACCACGGATGCGCTCGCCGGATTGCGGATAGTCGAGCACCGCGTCCTCGCGATAGATGTCGTGCTCGGCCTCGAAATCGTTCGCGTCCGAAGCGTCCCAATGCCGCTGGAGCGCGGCCAGCTTGCCCTGATCATCCATCGTGATCTCCCGTTGTCCCGACTGCGTTCTCGTTACGCCATTTCAGATTGGCGCGCAGGCAGCCGCTGACAAGGCTTGCTCGCAACCTCTAACAACGACTAACGAGCCAAAAACCCCATCCGGATGCAAGGATGATGGCAGAACCGCGCAGCCAGATCGGGAACACGCAATGGCAAATCTGCTTTCGGTCAATGTCGGCCTGCCGCGCGACGTCGCCTGGCAGGGTCGGACCGTTCACACCGGCATCTGGAAGGCGCAGGTCACAGGCCCGCGCAGGGTGCGCCGGCTCAACATCGACGGCGACGGCCAGGGCGATACGGCCGGTCATGGCGGCGAACATCGTGCCGTATTCGTCTATCAGGACGAATCCTATCGATACTGGCAGGAGCATCTCGGTCGATCGAACCTCGTTCATGGCCAGTTCGGCGAGAACTTTACGGTCGAGGGCCTCGCCGACGCCGGCGTGTGCATCGGGGACCGCTACAGGATCGGTTCCGCGCTGTTCGAAGTGACCCAGCCCCGCGTCACCTGCTACCGGCTCGGCATTCGCATGGACGAGCCGGACATGGCGGCGCTGCTGGTCAGGCACGGCCGGCCCGGGTTCTATTTCCGTGTGATCGAGGAGGGCGACGTCGAAGCCGGTGACGAGATCAATCAGGTCGCCGCCGGGCCCGAGCGCATGAGCGTGTTCGAGATCAATGCGCTGCTTTACCTGCCGCCTCATCCGCGCGAACGCCTTGAGCGCGCGCTGCGGATTCCGGCGCTGAGCCGCGGCTGGCAGCGTTCCTTCGAGGCGCTGCTCGAGCAGAAGGACGACAAGACAGCGGGAAACGCCGGGCTTGGACCGGCGGCGAGCCCAGCTCCCGCCTGGCGCGGATTCCGCTCCTTTCGCGTGGCGCGCAAGATCGCGGAAAGCGGCAACGTGACGTCGCTGATCCTCGAACCCGCCGATGGACGTCCGGTGGCGGCCGCCCTGCCCGGTCAATTCGTCGTCATCAGGCTCGAACCTTCCGCTGCGCAGGCGATGACGCGCAGCTATTCGCTCTCGAGCGGCGCCGATGCCGCGTCCTATCGCATCAGCATCAAGCGCGAAGCGCACGGCGCCGCCAGCCGCTACATCGCCGACGAGCTGGTGGACGGCGCTGCCGTGCAGCTCGGTGCGCCACGCGGCAGTTTCACGCTCCGGCAAGATGCGCGCCCCGTCGTCCTGTTGAGCGCCGGCATCGGCGCCACCCCGGTGCTCGCGATGCTCCACGCCCTCGCCACGGAAGCGACGACTCGCGACGTGTGGTGGCTGCACGGCACCCGCAACGGCCGCGAGCATCCGTTCGCCGCCGAGGCGCGCGGGCTATTGGCGGGGCTCCCTCACCATCACAGCCACGTCTGCTTCAGCGTGCCTGATCTGGCCGATCGTCCCGGAGTCGATTTCGACACCGCCGGACATCTGGACCGGCGCTTGCTCGAACAGCTCAATGTACCACGTGACGGTGATTTCTATCTCTGCGGCCCTGCCGCCTTCATGAGCGATCTCACCGCCGGCCTCGCTGCGTTGGGCGTCCCGCCCGATCGCATCCACACCGAGCTGTTCGGCAGCAAGCCATCCCTGACACCGGGCATCGCCGCTTCGCCTCCGACGCGCGCGCACTCGCCAGCCGGCGCTCCTGGCTCCGGCCCGATGGTTTCGTTCGCCCGCAGCGGCCTCAACGTGTGCTGGGGACCGGCCTACGCCAGCCTGCTGGAGCTGGCCGAGGCGTGCGACGTTCCCGTGCGCTGGTCGTGCCGGACCGGCGTCTGCCACAATTGCGAGAGCGGGTTGATCGCGGGGACGGTCGACTATGCGCCGGATCCGCTCGATCCGCCGGCGGACGGCAATGTCCTGATCTGCTGCTCACGGCCCCGAAACGACGTCGTGATTGATCTGTAAAACCGGGAGAGCGTAATGCGACCTGACATGATGCCGGGAGTAACCTTCCCGGATTACGAACTCAGCGACCACACCGGCAAGCACCGGAAGCTCTCCGAACTGCAGGCGGGCGATCCGATGGTGCTCGTGCTCGGCCGCGGTGGATTTTGTCCGAAGGATCGCCGCCAGGCCGAAGGCTTGCTGCAGCTCCATCGCGAGATGGAGGTGGGCTATTGCCGGATGGTCACGATCACGACCGACAACATCACCGAGACCAGCGAATATCGCAGCGGCGTCGGAGCGCACTGGCCCTTCCTCTCGGATTCGCGGCGCCTCGTTCAGAAAGATCTCGACATCGCCGAATACACCGATCCCGTCCACAATCCGATGATTCCGCACGTGATCGTGCTCGAGCCCGGCCTCGTCATTCACAAGATCTATAACGGTTACTGGTTCTTCGGCCGTCCAACCGTCGAAGAGCTCCGCCAGGACCTCAGGGCAGTCGGCATGAAGTGCCGGCCGGATTGGGACATCACGGCGCCCGGCCTCAGGGCCCTGTGGGACCAGGGCCGCAAGGAGCATTTTCATCCCTACGGCAAGGCTTACGTCGAAACTCTTGGCGAACGGGATTAGAACCACATTCCGACATCGTCCGCTCGGGCGAATGCCGGCTTGGAATGTGGATGATCCAGATGAAGACCAAACCCGCTCCCCGTGCCGACCGCATGGGCGCGCGCCAGATCTACGAAGCCCTGAGAGATCAGATCATGGCGCGGGTGTTCGGGATCGACGGCTTGCTGCCGTCCTCCCGCGCGCTGGCCGGCGAGATGGGCGTGGCACGCTCGACCGTCACGATCGCCTACGAACAGCTCGCCGCCGAGGGCTTCATCGAGACACGCCATGGCGCGCGGCCGCGGGTGGCTCGCGCCGTCGTCGAGCGGGGACACACGCGCGTAGCATCGCGGCCGCCGGCGCGGAAGGTGCGGCTGTCGGCCTTCGGGGACCGGCTGCTTCAAGACCCGCCGCGCTGGACCGAGCCGCCACGCGGGCTGGTCGCGAATTTCCGCTATGGCGAGCTCGCGCCGTCGGATTTCCCGGTACTGGCCTGGAAGAAGGCCGTGACTGCCGCGATGGCGCGCAAACCCGAGCGGCTGGCCTATGACGATCCCTGCGGCGCGCTGCGGCTGCGGACCGCGCTCCAAGGCTATCTCTGGCGGTCGCGCAGCGTCCGCTGCGAGGTCGATCAGATCGTCGTCGTCAACGGCTCGCAGCAGGGCCTCGACATCTGCGCGCGCCTGCTGCTCGACGCCGGCGACCACTTCGTGATGGAAGATCCCGGCTACCAGATGGCGCGGCATACTTTCGCGGCGACGGGCGCCGAGACGATCCCGATCCCCGTCGACGCGGACGGATTGGAGACAGCGCGGCTCGATGGCGTCGAAGCCCGCCTCACCTATGTCACGCCCTCGCACCAATATCCGCTCGGCGGCGTCATGCCGATCGGACGCCGGCACCAATTGCTCGCCTGGGCCAGGGCAAACGACGCCTACGTGATCGAGGACGATTACGACAGCGAGTATCGCTACGACACCAGGCCGATCCCGCCGCTGCACGCGCTGGCAGGCGGCGGCAATGTGATCTATCTCGGCACCGTCTCCAAGACGCTCTCCCCGACCTTGCGGATCGGCTATCTGGTGGTGCCCGCCGCCCTGCGATCCCTGTTCGCCGCCGCCAAGCAGATCATGGACCGGCACACGCCGCTGATCGAACAGGACGCTTTCGCGTCGATGCTGGAAAGCGGCGCCTATGACGGCCACATCAGGCGCGTGCGCCGGCGCAACGCCGAGCGCCAGCGGGCGCTGCTCGACGCGCTTCGCCGCCGGTTCGGGGATCGCGTCCGGATCGAGGGGACGGCCGCCGGCCTGCACATCGTGGCGTGGTTCGACGACCTGCCGCAGAAGCGAGAGGACGCGTTGATCAAGGCGGCTCATGCCAAGGGCGTCGGCATCTATCCCGTCTCGGCCCTGTTCGTCGGACCTCGCCGACCGCGGAAGACAGTTGGCCTCGTCATGGGCTATTCGGCACTGGAGGTGGCACAGATCGAGCGCGGCTGCAGGCTTCTCGCACAGGCGGTCGCCGAACTGGACTGATAAAATATGCGATAACTGGCAGTTTCTTATAGGCCAGATTCCGGCTATCTCCAGACCCACACCGGAGATAGACCATGTACATCCCTCCCGCCTTCAAGGACGACATCGAGAGCATCCGGGCGACTATTCACGGCGCCCGCCTCGCCAGTCTGGTCACGGCCACCAGCGAAGGCCCGGTCGCTACGCCGCTGCCGCTCTTTCTCGACGAGAGTGAAGGCGAGCATGGTGTGCTGTACGGACATGTGGCCAAAGCCAACCCGCAATGGAAACTGCCGCCGATCGGAGATGCACTGGCGATCTTCAGCGGTCCCGACGCCTATGTGACGCCGTCCTGGTACGCGACCAAGCAGGAAACCGAAAAGGTCGTGCCGACCTGGAATTACGTCGCGGTGCATGCCTACGGCCCCGTCGAGTTCTTCCAGGACCCCGAGCGCCTGCTCGAGGCCGTGACGCGGCTCACCAACAGGCACGAAGGATCGCGTGCCAAGCCTTGGGCCGTTACGGATGCCCCTGCGGATTTCATCGCCGCGCAGCTGCGCGGAATCGTCGGCGTGCGCATTCCCGTCATGCGGTTCGAAGGCAAGCGCAAGATGAGCCAGAACCGTCCCGAGGCCGACCGGGTCGGCGTCGCACAAGGTCTCGCAGCTAGCGAGAACGCGGGTGATCGCGAGGTTGCGCCGTTAATTCCGGTTCCGGTGTAGTGGACCTTGGTTCCTGACACTCGCCGTCGGGAACCATCGTCCTGTCAGGCTCGTTGATACATTTCAGCAAGCATCTCCTGACAGGATTCCCATGTGTCGCTGGATCGCATATCGGGGCGAGACCACGTCCTTCGAGCCCTACGTCACCGAGCCCGAGCATTCGCTGATTGCACAGAGCATCCGCTCGCTCCAGTCGACCGCCGGCTCGAATGGCGACGGCTTTGGTCTCGGCTGGTACGGCGAGCATCCGGAGCCTGGTCTTTATCGTGAAACACGCCCGGCCTGGTCGGACGAGAATCTCCGCTACCTCTGCCGCCATCTGCGCTCGCATCTGTTCTTCGCCCATGTGCGCGCCGCCACCGGCACGGCGGTGACACGGCAGAACTGCCATCCCTTTGCCTGCGGCCAGTGGATGTTCATGCACAATGGCTTCGTCGGCAGCTGGAATCGCCTGCGGCGCAAGGTCGAGGCGCTGATCCCCGACGCCTACTACCCCTCGCGGACAGGCACGACCGATTCGGAAGCCGTGTTTCTCGCCATGATGGGCGCGGGACTCGATGCCGATCCGCTCGGCGCAACCCATCGCGTGCTGCGAGCCCTCGTCGGCCTCGTCAACGAAGGCGAGCTTCGTGAGCGGCTCCGCTTCACCAGCGCCATCGCCAACGGCCGGGATCTCTACGCCTTCCGGGTCGCCGTCAACGATGCCGCCAACACGCTGTATTTCCGCGAGGCCGGCGGCCAGGTCATCGTGGTGTCCGAGCCGTTCGACAAGGAAACGGATTGGACGGAAGTGCCCCCGAATCACGCGCTGGTCGCACGTGCGTCCGAAAGCGCGAAAATTGTTCCGTTCGACCTTGCAATTTCCGGTGGGGCTGACGCGGAACCCGCCCCTGCCAGAAGGATTATCGCCCGCAGGTAAATACCTTGGCCGGGTGGCACAATGACATTTGCATCAGACGTTTTAAAACTGCTGCGGCTCGATTCCTCGGAAGACAAGCAGCACCTCGTCATTCGCTCCGCCGGCGGACGCGGCAAGGCCGCGGAATATTCGTTCGGCATCGAGGAGGAATACTTCCTCGCCGATCGGCGCAGCCTTGAGGTAGCGATCCAGACCCCGAATGAGCTTTTCGAATCTGCGAACTGGTCCACCGGCGGCCAGGCGATGCGGGAGATGTTGCAGTCGCAGCTCGAGATCGCCACCAACGTTCATGTCGACGTCGCCGACGCGCGCGAAGAGCTTCGCTTCCTGCGTCGCGAAGTCGCAAACGTCGCGGCACAATATGGCTTCGTGATCATGGCCTGCGGCACACATCCGACCGCGGTCTGGCGCATGTCGCAGCCGAGCCCGAAGCCGCGCTACGAGGAGATGATCGAGGATCTGCGCAGCATCGGCCACCGCAACCTGATGTGCGGCATGCATGTCCACGTCCAGCTGCCCGATCCCGAAAAGCGCATGGCGGTGATGCGAGCGATGCTGCCGCATCTGCCGTTGTTCATCGCCCTGTCGGCCTCCTCCCCGTTCTGGAATTCACACAAGACCGGGCTGAAGGGCTATCGGCTCGCCGCCTATTCCGAGCTGCCGCGCACCGGCCTGCCAGAATTGTTCGAGAGCCGGCAGGACTACGACGAATATGTCGGCGCATTGCAGCGCTCGGGCGTGATCCCCGATGAAAGCCACATCTGGTGGGCCATGCGCCCCTCCATGAAGCACCCGACCCTCGAGCTGCGTGCGCCCGATACCTGCACCTTCGTCGACGACGCCGTTGCCATCGCCTCGCTCTATCGCTGCCTGACCCGCTATCTCTACCTGCGGCCTCACCTATCGAAAGAGGTCACCGCGGTCGAACGCGCGATCGCGGTGGAGAACAAATGGCGCGCCCAGCGTTACGGCACCGATTGCATCTTTGCCTCCAAGGACGGGCCGGTCGAGATCTCCGAGCTGCTCTCCCGCGTGATCGAGGACATCGCCGAAGACGCCGCCGCACTGAACTGCGCCGCCGAGGTCGAACACTGTCGTACCATCGTCGAACGTGGCAGCTCGGCTGAATTCCAGCTTCGTGCCTTCCGCGACAATGCGGAAGACATCGCCGCCGTGTCGCGCTGGATCGCAGACGCGACGATCGCGGGCACGAGCGCCCCGGCCGCAGGCGTCGCTGCCACCTCATAGCGCCCGCGCAAGCTTCGGGAGCAACGATGTTGCTCCTGAATCCGGAAGGTCGCGGAGAGAACCATGAATCGCGTCAAATGTTGCGCCGGCTGTGGCCATGGCCTCATTCCGATGCTCTCGGCCAAAGGGCGCGCGGAGCTCAGCTGCCTGTGGTGCGAGCTCATCGAGGCGCGTGCAGTGGACATGGCGAAGTGGGCGGACAGCCCGTACGGCAAGCCCGAACGGACCGTCCGTCGATCTTTCGAATGAACGGCTTCAGACGCCCGGCCGCCGGTAGCTACTGATCGGCGCGGCTGCACGTCCGCGCCAGAATGCCGACAAATTAGACAAGACACGTTTCGTCGCCAGGCTTGCGGACTGGGCGAACCCGGCCATGCAGGCTGGCGAAGCGTGTCATCTAACCTCAGGTGCAACCTCGATTTTTCCTCGCGTGGCGGCGAGTCGCCAAGCCTTGCATGCCGCACAGCACTTCGACTGGCCCAAAATTCGCAAGGCAGCATCAGGCCTGATCCCTGCTCTCCCGATTGGAGCAGCAAGATGTGTGCGCCGAGAGACCGGGTGAGCGGTCTAGAATCGGAGAATGCCATGAACGTGCATGCAGCCAGCGATCTCAAAATCACCGGCCTCACCCGCCCGGACGGCGTCCCCCTTCGCCTCAACGCTCAGGATTTCGTGGCGATCGACCGCGACCGGAATGCGAAGTTCGAGGCAACGTACCGGCCGCAAGCCCTCTACAATCGCGCCAATGAGGGCTTTCACGCCAACAACGAAACCTTCCTGCTGCACGAAGTCGCGACCAATCTGCCGATCTATCTGCCCGACACCGGTCCCACAGATTTCCATCTTCATCTGCCGCCGGGCGGCTTTCAGCTCGTGCTGGTCACCTCGGGCGCGTTCACCTTCGACTATGACGGGCGCTTCTACAATGTCGGCCCCGGCGCGGTGATGCTGCAAAGCGCGATCGTGCATCGCCAGCTGTTCTATACCTGGTCGGGATTGTCGACCGAAGAGAATTTGAAGACGCCACAGACGGTGGCGCCGGATCCAATTTCCATGGGCTATTCCGGCAAATTCCTCGAAGCCTTCATCACCGATCCGACGACGTTTCCAAACCCGACCATTGTCGGCCCGGATCAGATCAACGAAGACGAGACGCCACGGGTGGCATGGAGCCACCCTCTGCATGATCGCCCTGCGGACGCAGGCTTTTGGCTCCAGGACCCGCTCGCGCTGGATGCGCTGTTCAAACCGCTCACCGACAGCCCGGTCAAATCATCCATGCCGGTCTATGTGCGCGACATCGGCATTGAAGTCCCGAGCGGTCACCTCGTCGCCGGCCACATCATCGCAACCGATCCGCGCGGCCAATCGCTCTTGCCCAAGAGCACGGCGGCAGCGGCGGACACCACATGTTTCGCCAAGGGCGAGGTCGTGATCTACCGCGTCATCCGCGGCACGGCCGAATTCAGGAACAAGACTGGTGAGACCTTTGAGCTCGCGGCCGGCGATGTGGTGACGGCGGGCAAGAACGCCACAAGTCTCGTCGGCGTGGGTGAGAACACGCAGGTCCTTCGGCTCGGCCTCCTCAAAGGCATGAACGACCTCCGCAGCTGGACGCCGACGCAACGCGACGAGATCGACGGCCTCGCCGGTCAGATCATCACACAGAAGGACATCCGTCCCCTGCGCACCGAGGGCAAGCCCGTCGGGTATCTCTACGACTGAGCGGAGTTACTCCGCCGCCTGGCGGACGTGGCGGGCGGTCGGGGTGCGCATGGTGACGAGCTCTTCGGACGCGGTCGGATGCAGCGCGATCGTCGCATCGAAATCGGCCTTGGTCGCCTTCATCTTCACCGCAATCGCGACCGCCTGCGTGATCTCGGCCGCGGCGTCGCCGACGATGTGACAGCCGAGCACGCGATCGGTTGAACCGTCGACGACGAGCTTCATCAGCACGCGGGTATCGCGGCCCGACATCGTCGCCTTGATGGGGCGGAACGTGGTCTTGTAAATGTCGACATGGCTGAATTGCGCGCGGGCCTCGGTCTCGGTGAGGCCGACGGTGCCGACCTCCGGCTGCGAGAACACGGCAGTCGGGATGTTGGCGTGATCCACCTGCACCTCGCGCTTGCCAAACACGGTGTCGGCGAACGCATGGCCCTCGCGGATCGCGACCGGCGTCAGATTGAAGCGATGGGTGACGTCGCCGATTGCATAGATGCTGTCGACCGAACTCTTCGAGAAATGGTCGACGGCGATGCCGCCGTTCCGCGGGTTGATGGCGACGCCGGCCTTCTCCAGGCCGAGATTGGCGACCGCGGGATGGCGGCCGATCGCGAACATCACCTGGTCGGAGGCGAGGCTCGATCCGTTCGACAGATGCGTGGTGAATTCCTCGCCGTGCCGATCGACCTTCGTCACCGTGCAGCCGGTGAGAATGGTGATGCCCTGCTTCTCCATCTCGGCGCGGACGTGGGCGCGAACATCCTCGTCGAACCCGCGAAGAATGTTGTCGCCGCGATAGATGACTGTGACGTCGGAGCCGAAGCCGGCGAAGATGCCGGCAAACTCCAGCGCGATGTAGCCGCCGCCCTGGATCACGATCCGCTTCGGCAGCTTGGTCAGGTGAAACGCCTCGTTGGAGGAGATCACGTGCTCGATGCCGGGAATCGGAGCGCCGTGATTGGGCGCGCCGCCGGTGGCGATCAAAATGTATTTTGCGGTGATCTTCCTGTCGTTCTCGAGCAGGCGGACCGTGTGCTTGTCCTCGATCACCGCGCGGCTCTTGACGATCTGCGCGCCCGACTTCTCGACATTGGCGGTGTAAGCCGCCTCCAGACGTGCGATCTCCTTGTCCTTGTTGGCGATCAGCGTCGGCCAGTCGAAGGTCGCAGGCGGAACGGTCCAGCCAAAACCGGCGGCGTCCTCGATCTCATGACGGAAATGCGAGCCGATGACGAACAGCTTCTTCGGCACGCAGCCGCGGATCACGCAGGTCCCGCCCATGCGGTACTCTTCCGCGATCATCACGCGGGAGCCGTAGCCGGCCGCGATGCGGGCGGCACGCACGCCGCCCGAACCGCCACCGATGACAAAGAGGTCGACGTCGAATTCAGCCATTGTCCACTCCGACCTCTTTCAGAACATGATCTGGATTCTGATCAGATAGGAACTGTCAGATCTCCTTGCCACGCTTGCGCATCTCGGCCCGGAAGTTGCCCATTACGGTCTCGGAGAAGTTCTGGGCCCAGGAGTTCATGAAGGCCATGCTCAGCCCGATGGCGCGGGGCTCGGCCTCGATCAGCTTCTTTCCCAGCGGCGATTTGTAGAAGGTGACGAGATCCTTCAGCTCCTGCTCGGTGAACTCGCTGGCATAGACCTGCGCCATGCCCTCGCCGATTTCGTTCTCGCGGCCCTTGAGCTGCTGGGCGACGACCTGGGCGACCTCGGTGAGGTCCTTCTGATAATTCAGGTTCTGCTGGATCAGCGCGATCTTGGTCTTCTCGACCAGGCCGGGCACGGCGTTCGCGTACATCGCACTGGCGTTCTTGATTGCCAGGATCTCCTTGGCGGCCGCGATGGCCGCCGGCGTCGATTTCTGCCCGGCGGCCTGCTGAGCCACGGCCGGGGCGACCGAGAGGGCCAGTCCCACAGCGAGGGTCGCGACCGGCAACAATTTCAAAACGCTCTTCATTCCTAGTCTCCTTTCGGCTTTCGCCGTTCAATCACGCGAATTCCCTCGCCACCCGCCAAAACAGCCGAGCTGGCCAAGCCGATGAACAAACCATGCTCGACGACGCCGGGGATCGCGCTCAACGCCGTGGCGAGGCGCGCGGGATCCTCAATTTTTTCGAGCTGGGCATCGACGATCCAGTGGCCGCCATCGGTGACGAAAACGTGGCCGTCCTTGCCGTTGCGGACCGCCATCTGCCCGGAAACGCCGCATTCCGCAAACGCCTTCTCGATCGCGCGCCGCGTTGCGCCGAGCCCGAACGGGATGACCTCGACCGGCAGCGGAAAGCGGCCGAGTGTCGGCACCCATTTAGTGTCGTCGGCAATCACGATCATGCGATCCGAGGCGGCCGCCACGATCTTCTCGCGCAACAGCGCGCCGCCGCCGCCCTTGATCAGATTGAGTTCGGGGTCGATCTCGTCGGCGCCGTCGACAGTGATGTCGAGATGGTCGATCTCATCCAGAGTGGTCAGCGGCACGCCGCATCGCAGCGCATCGAGGCGCGTCGCCTCGGAGGTCGGCACGCCGATCACTTTCAGTCCGGCGCGGACCCGCTCGCCGAGCAGCTCGACGAAATGTTTGGCGGTCGAGCCGGTCCCAAGCCCGAGTTGCATGCCGTCTCGGACGTCCTCGAGGGCGCGCGCCGCAGCCTGCCGCTTCAACTGGTCCATATTCACGTTTGCGCCGTCCCTGAATTACGAGTGTGCTGCCCGATAGGCTCGCGGCGGCCTGTGTAGCCTCGTTTTCCCTCGGAGAACAGGGTCTGGGGGAACGGGCCTCCGGGTCCACCTTATAAGGTGATCTTATGGCTTCGGCCCTTGCGCGGGCGGGGCCGGGCCGGTAGCGCTGGGCCATGATCCCCTCCCACACCATCGTCTTCGATCTCGACGGCACGCTTGTGGATACGGCGCCCGACCTGATCACCGCGCTCAATTACGTGCTCGACCGCGAAGGGCTGCCGCCCGTGCCGATGGCCTCGGCCCGCAACATGATCGGCGCCGGCGCCCGCAAGCTGATCGAGCGGGGGCTGGAGGCCGAGGGCCGCAGCGTCACGGTTGCCGACATGGACCGGATGACGGCCGATTTCATCGCCTATTACGCCGACAATATCGCCGTCGAATCCCGGCCGTTCGAGGGGCTGGAGGCCGCGCTCGACCATTTTGCGGCCCAGGGCCATCGTCTCGCCGTCTGCACCAACAAGCTGGAATGGCTGTCGAAGCGCCTGCTGGACCAGCTCGACCTGAGCCGGCGCTTCGCCGCGATCTGCGGCGCCGACACATTTGGCGTGCAGAAGCCCGATCCGACCATTTTCCGGGAAACGGTGGCGCGGGCCGGCGGCGAGGTCAAAGCCAGCATCATGGTCGGCGATGCCGGACCCGATGTCGGCGTGGCCCGGCGCGCCGGAGTTCCCGTGATAGGCGTCAGCTTCGGCTATACGGACGTGCCGATTGCCGAGCTGAAGCCGGACCGGCTGATCCATCACATGCGCGACCTGCCGGCCGCAGCCCACAGCCTGATGACTGCGCAGGAAGCTCTCAAGTAGCTGAGATAGTTTGGTTATTCCGCAGAATCCCGCGTTAACCATCTACTAACTATGCGCGGGCCGCCGGTTGCTCGCTCGGAACGACGCTCCTAAGTTTGTCTAGGGATGTGGCGGTTCGCCGCACTAGGTGGATGTCATGCGTCGTGTCATCTCGTTTGCATTAGCTGGAGTAAGCGTCATCGGGGCAACGAGCCTTGCTGGCTGCTCCTCGATGTCTTCGGTGTCCTGGGACATGTTCAAATCGGCCCCGCCGACCGTCCAGGTCCGACTCGAATCCAATCCTCCGGGTGCTGACGCCACGACCTCACTAGGTGGAGGCTGCAAGACCCCCTGCTCCGTGTCGGTTCCCGCCCCCGACGCCCCCTTCACGGTCGCTTTCGCGCTGCCGAAATACCAGCCGGCGAGCGTGCCGGTGAACGTCATCAGGAATCCCGGCGACTTCACGACCCCCGCCTCGGTCACCACCGACCCCAACCCGGTTTTCGCGGAGCTCCAGCCGGCCATTCCGCAAAAACCGGTCCGCAAGCCGCACCGGCCGAAGAAGCCGAAACCGGAGGCGCCCGCCGCTGCCCCGGCGGCTGCTGCCGCACCGGCCGCGGGCTCGCCGTTCCCCGATCCGAACACGGGCAAGCGCTGACCTCCGTCATCCCCCCAATTGTCTCTGACGCCACCGATGCTTAGATTGCGTTCAGGGCGCAGCTGAAGCAAAGCTGTTCCAGTCGCCGCAAGTGACAAGGCATTTGGTATGAACGGACTTTCCGCGAGCCCCCGCGCCGCGCTGTCGAGCGCGATGACCGATCCGTTCGGACGGACCATCTCGTATTTGCGCGTCTCCGTTACCGACCGCTGCGATCTTCGCTGCTTCTACTGCATGTCGGAAGACATGACGTTCCTGCCCAAGGCGGACCTGCTGACGCTGGAGGAACTCGACCGGCTCTGCTCGGCCTTCATCGCCAAGGGCGTGAAGAAGCTGCGGCTCACCGGCGGCGAACCGCTGGTCCGCCGCAACGTGATGACGCTGGTGCGCTCGCTGTCGCGGCATCTCAAGAGCGGCGCGTTGAGCGAGCTGACGCTGACCACCAACGGCACCCAGCTTGCGAAATACGCAAGCGAGCTCGCCGATTGCGGCGTCCGCCGCATCAACGTCTCGCTCGACACGCTCGACCCGCAGAAGTTTCGCGAGATCACCCGGTGGGGCGAGATCGACAAGGTGCTGGAAGGCATCGAGGCGGCACGCGCTGCAGGCCTCGCGGTCAAGATCAATGCCGTGGCGCTGAAGAATCTCAACGAGGACGAACTTCCCGACCTGATGCGCTGGGCCCACGGCAAGGGCATGGGGCTGACGCTGATCGAGGTCATGCCGATGGGCGAGATCGGATCGGGACGGATCGACCAATATCTGCCGCTGTCGTTGGTGCGCGCGCGCCTCGCCCAGCAGTTCACGCTGACGGATCTGGCCGAGAGCACCGGCGGGCCGGCGCGCTATGTCAGCGTCGCCGAGACCGGCGGCAAGCTCGGCTTCATCACCCCGATGACCCATAATTTCTGCGAATCCTGCAATCGCGTGCGCGTCACCTGCACGGGAACGCTGCACACCTGCCTCGGCCACGAGGATGCCTCCGATTTGCGCAAACCTCTGCGTGCATCGGACGACGATTCGCTGCTTGCGGATGCGATCGATCGCGCCATTGGGCTGAAGCCCAAGGGCCACGATTTCATCATCGACCGCCGCCACGACCGCCCCAGCGTCAGCAGGCACATGAGCGTCACCGGCGGCTAGCATCGGCTGCCCGGCCGCGGCTTATTCCCCTTAACTATCAACAAACTTCCGATTGACTGGCGGCAAACTCGCTGGTTTGGTGCGGCTGCCTCATGCCTGCGCGGCGAGACAAGCCAACGCGCCACTCGGCGCAGTCAAGACGGCCGGGGCAAATCGGGGAGGACCAATCTTGCAAGCGCTCCTGAAGCTGAGCAATGGAATTGACGCGTTCACACGTTGGACCGGCAAGCGTTTGGCTTGGCTGATCCTGGTCGCCGTCGTCATCTCGGCGGTCAATGCGATCATTCGAAAGACGTTGGACACGTCCTCCAACTCGTGGCTCGAGCTGCAATGGGTGCTTTTCAGCATCGTGTTCCTGCTGTGCGCGTCCTGGACGCTGCTCGATAACGAGCACATCCGGATCGACATCTTCAACAGCATGATGCCGAAGCGAGCTCGCAACATCATCGACATCATCGGGCACATCTTCTTCCTGATCCCGCTGACCGTTGTCATGATCGTCACCGGGGTACCGTTCTTCCTGCGCTCACTCCAGATCAACGAGCAATCCGGCAATGCGGGCGGCCTGCCGCAATGGCCGGCCAAGTCGCTCATCATGATCGGCTTTGCGCTCCTGCTTGTTCAAGGCATCTCCGAGCTGATCAAGCGGATCGCCATCATGCGTGGCATGATTCCGGATCCCCACGAGTCGCAGATTTCGGCGCTGGAGGCCGAAGTCGAGCATCTCGTTGAAGCGATCGAACAGAAGTGATCGCCAAGCGGCATCGTAGGGGGATTCAATGACCGCGTTTATCGTCGCCAATATGGCGCCAATCATGTTCGCGACGCTGGTGATCGTGCTGCTGCTCGGCTATCCGGCGGCATTTTCGCTCGGCGCCGTCGGCCTGTTCTTCGCCATCATCGGCGTTCAGCTCGGGCAATTTCACCCGGACTTTCTCCAGGCTCTGCCCGAGCGCGTCTACGGCGTGATGAACAACGACACGCTGCTCGCCATTCCCTTCTTCACCTTCATGGGCTTGGTGCTCGAGCGCTCCGGCATGGCGGAGGATCTGCTCGACACCATCGGCCAGTTGTTCGGCACCATCCGCGGCGGCCTCGCCTACGCGGTGGTTTTCGTCGGCGCCCTGCTTGCGGCGACCACCGGCGTCGTCGCGGCCTCGGTGATCTCGATGGGCCTGATCTCGCTCCCGATCATGCTGCGCTACGGCTACGATCGCCGCGTGGCGACCGGCATCATCGCGGCCTCCGGCACGCTGGCGCAGATCATTCCGCCCTCACTCGTCCTGATCGTGATGGCCGACCAGCTCGGCAAGTCGGTCGGCGACATGTACGAGGGCGCGTTCATTCCGGGCCTGGTGCTCGCCGGTCTCTATGCGGGTTACGCGTTCCTCGTGACCATGATTTTCCCGAAGGCAGCGCCGGGTCTTCCCAAGGAGGCCATCGGTTTCCGCGAGGAGAGCGGCGACCGCGGCCTGAAGTCGCTCGGCGTGCTGTTCCTGGCGAGCTGCGTGTTCGGCTGGTTCATGATGCGGAATTCGGAGACACACGGCGCCGACTTCGTCGTGCTCAGCATGTTCTTCGGGATCCTCTTCGCGTTCTTCGTCGCCATCGCGAACTGGATCCTCGACAAGCTGACGGGCTACCGCTTCCTCTCGAAGATGGCGCAACAGACCACCTTCGTCATGGTGCCGCCGCTGTTCCTGATCTTCCTGGTGCTGGGCACGATCTTCATCGGCGTCGCGACCCCCACCGAAGGCGGCGCCATGGGCGCAGCCGGCGCCCTCATTCTCGGAGCCGCGAAGCGGCGGCTGACCTGGGACCTGATCCGTCAAGCTACCGAGTCGACGGCGAAGCTGTCCGCGTTCGTCGTCTTCATCCTGGTCGGCGCGCGCGTGTTCTCGCTCACCTTCTACGGCGTCAGCGGCCATGTCTGGGTCGAGCACCTGCTGACCTCCCTGCCCGGCGGCCAGATCGGCTTCCTGATCTTCGTCAACACCTTCGTGTTCGTGCTGGCGTTCTTCCTCGACTTCTTCGAGCTTGCCTTCATCGTGATCCCGCTGCTCGGGCCTGCGGCCGAGCATCTCGGCATCGACCTGATCTGGTTCGGCGTCATCCTCGGCGTCAACATGCAGACGTCGTTCATGCATCCGCCGTTCGGATTTGCGCTGTTCTATTTGCGCTCGGTGGCGCCAAAGGAACGTTATACCGATCGCGTCACCGGCAAGCGCATGGAGCCGGTCACGACGGGACAGATCTATTGGGGTGCGGTGCCGTTCGTCGTGATTCAGATGATCATGGTGCTGCTCGTGATCATGTTCCCGTCGATGGTGATGCACTACAAGGGCGTACAGTCCACCGTCGATCCCAACAGCATCAAGATCGACATTCCCCAGATCGATCTGCCGCCGCTCGACTTCGGCCAGCCGAAGCAATAGCGCCCGGCCCGCCTGCAAAAAAGAACCCGGAGCTTTTGCTCCGGGTTTTTTCGTTTGGGCCGATCGTGCGCCCGGCGATCAGCTCTGCGAGTTGCGCGCCATGAAGTTGTCATAGCCGACTTCGGCGACCTGGAACCACTGATATCCATTGTTCGAGAACGCGGTCAGGGATTCATAGACCTTCTTGAAGTCCGGGTTGGTGGCCGAGACTTCGGTGTGCAGCTCCTTTGACGCCTTGAAGCAGGCCTGCATGACCTCGGGTGAGAACGGGTGCAGCTTGGCGCCGGCCGCGAGCAGGCGCCGCAACGCCGGCGGATTGGACTGGTCGTACTTCGCCATCATCCAGTTGTTGGCGTAGTGCCCCGCCTGCTCGAGGATGCTCTGATAGTGCTTCGGCAGCGCATTCCATTTGTCCTGGTTGACGAAGGCCAGAAGCATCGGCCCGCCTTCCCACCAGCCCGGGAAGTAATAATGCGGCGCGACCTTGACGAAGCCGAGCTTCTCGTCGTCATACGGTCCGACCCATTCGGCCGCGTCGATGGTGCCCTTCTCCAGCGCTGGATAAATGTCGCCACCGGCGATCTGCTGCGGCACCGCGCCGAGCTTGGCCATCACTTTTCCGGCGAAGCCGCCGATGCGGAATTTCAACCCGTTGAAGTCCTGAGGCGTCTTGACCTCCTTGCGAAACCAGCCGCCCATCTGACAGCCGGTGTTGCCGGCAAGCAGCGAGACGACGTTGTACTTCTTGTAGAACTCGTTGAGGATGTCCCTGCCGCCGCCGAGTGTGTACCAGGCCTGGTTGATGCGCATGTTCGGTCCGAACGGCACGGCCGAGCCGAAGGTGAAGGTCGGGTCCTTGCCAAAATAATAGTAGGACGCGGTATGGCCGATCTCGCAGGTGCCGTTCTGCACGGCATCGAGCACCTGGAGGCCCGGCACGATCTCGCCGCCGGCAAATGTCTGAATCTGGAATTTGTTGTCGGTCGCCTCCGCGACCATCTTGGCCATCATCTCGGCGCCGCCATAGAGCGTATCGAGTGATTTCGGCCAGCTCGTCGGCATGCGCCATTTGATCTCGGGCGTCGTCTGCGCGATCGCTGGAGCGGCGAGCGTGGCGACACCCGCCGCACCAAGCCCGGTGACCTTGATGAAATCTCGTCTTTTCATGATTTCCTACCCTGATGGATTGTGACGGTGGGCCTTCTTGCCGAGGCTTGGCGGCCAGCATGGAACATGTGTCGCCCGATTTCCATCCCTCACGATGTGAGGGACAAAAATGCCCAGCTCCCGCGCCGTCCGTCCTACGACTTTAGGCTTAGGCGGCCAGCGGCCCTGCCTCTCGACATCATGTCCGCCTCGGCCCGGCATGACGGCTGCGCCGGGCGTGACAAGCGCCGGAAACACGGGCATACCGCGCCATCCCCCAACCCAAGGCCGCCACGCATGCCTCGATCGCACCCTGCTCCATCGCTCGTTGCTCCCTTGATCGCGTCGCTCTGGCTGGCCTGTGCGGCAATGCCGGCCCATGCCGAGCCCAGCGCGAATGTCATGGCCGACGTCCATGCGCTGGCGCAAAAGGAGCAGCAGCCGCTGCTCGACACGCTGCGCGATCTCGTCAGCATCGAATCCGGCAGCAAGGATGTCGAAGGCCTGAACCAGATCGCCGAGCGCGTTGCCGGCCAGCTCAAGCAGCTCGGCGGCACCGTGGAGATCCTGCAACCCACCGACGTCTATCGCCTCGACGACACACCGGAGAAGATCGGCCCGGCCGTACACGCCGTATTCAAGGGCACGGGCAGCAAGAAGATCATGCTGATCGCCCACATGGACACCGTGTACCTGAAGGGCATGCTGAAGGATCAACCGTTCCGCATCGACGGCGACAAGGCCTACGGCCTCGGCATTGCCGACGACAAGCAGGGCGTCGCGCTCATTCTCCATACCGTGGCGTTGCTGCAGAAGCTGAGCTTCCGGGATTATGGCACGCTCACGGTGCTCACCAATGGCGACGAGGAGATCTCATCCCCGGTTGGCGCAGCACCATCACCAGGTTCGCCGCGGATCAGGATGTGGTGTTTTCGTTCGAAGGCGGCGGCACCGACGGCACGCTGCGGCTGGCCACCAGCGGCATCGGCTCGGCCTATCTCACGGTGCAGGGCAAGTCCTCACATGCAGGCTCGCGGCCCGAGGGCGGCGTCAACGCGCTGTACGAACTCTCGCACCAGCTGCTGCAGATGAAGGACCTGTCCAAACCAGAGCAAGGCCTGAAACTGAACTGGACGGTCTCCAAGGCCGGCACCAACCGCAACGTGATCCCCGCCGAGGCAACGGCCCAGGCCGACGCGCGCGCGCTCAAGGTCGCCGATTTCGACGAGCTGGAGAAAACGCTGCAGGAGAAGATCAAGAATCACCTGTTGCCCGATTCCAAGGTCGCGCTGAAATTCGAGGTGCGCCGTCCGCCGCTTGAAGCCAACGATGCCTCACGTCGCGTCGCGGCCCACGGCAAGACGATCTATGGGGAGCTCGGACTGCCTCTCAAGGTCGACGAGAAAGCGACCGGCGGCGGCACCGACGCGGCGTTTGCCGCGCTGAGGACCAACGGAGCCGTGGTCGAAGGCATGGGCCTGTCGGGCTTCGGCGCGCATTCCAACGATGCCGAATATGTCAAACTCGACAGCATCGTGCCGCGTCTCTATTTGACCACGCGCATGATCATGGATTTGTCCACCGGCAAGCTGAAATAGTGCTCTTCCTTCTCCCCTTGTGGGAGAAGGTGGCGCGAAGCGCCGGATGAGGGGTTCTCTCCGCGCACTCCATGGAGAGATTGGCTTCGCGGAGACGACCCCTCACCCGCCTCGCCGCTACCGCGGCGAGCCACCCTCTCCCACAAGGGGAGAGGGTGCAGCGTCAATGACGCGCCCGTTCTTCTCAATCGCCTTGGATGCCTTCGCCAGCCTGAACCGCAGCGTGAACAGCGCGCCGCCGCCCGGACGATTCTCGACCGCAACCGTCGCCGCGTGATCATCCGCTACGGCGCGCACGATCGACAGCCCGAGGCCGGCGCCGTCGCTGCGCTGGCGGTCGGCGCGCCAGAAGCGCTGGAAGATCAATTCGCGCTCGGCTTCCGCAATTCCCGGGCCGCAATCGCGCACGCGCACCGCACCGTCCTCGCTCACATCGACATCGACCGACGTGTCCTTTGCCGTGAACTTGATGGCGTTTTCGGCGAGGTTGAAGATCGCGCGCTGGAGCATCACGGAGTTGCCGTGGATCAGCACCGGCCCCTCGGTGCCCCTCAGCGCGATGTCCTTGTGCTGCGCGATCGCGAGCGGCGCGATTGAACCGACCACCTCGGCGCAGACCGCGCGCAAATCCGCGGTCTCGCCAGGATCGAGCACCAGCGTGTCGAGTTCGGCGATCTCCAGCAGCTGCGCGACGATGCGGCTCATGCCCTCGATATCGGCATGCAGCGCCTGCCTTGCAGCGCCATCGCCGAGCGTCTCGATCCGCGTGCGCAGGATCGCGAGCGGCGTGCGCAATTGATGCGCGGCGTCGGCGGTGAACTGCCGCTGCACCCGAAAGCCGTCCTCGAGGCGGTCGAGCGCCTGGTTGACGGCGGTGACGAGCGGCATGATCTCGCGCGGAATCTGCTCCGTCGGCAGGCGGATGTCGGTGCGCGCCGGACCGATATTGCTTGCCTCCTCGGAGGCCTTCCACAGCGGCGCGACAGCGCGGCGAAAGATGATGATGTCGATGGCGAGCAGGACCAGCAGGATCGGAATGGTGATCCACCCGACCCGCCGGAAGAAGTTCGACACGATGTCGTCGATGATGACGTCGCGGTGCGCGAGGTCCTCCGCGACGCGAATGCGTATCACCTTGCCGTCGATGGTGCGGGTGACGCCGGCGCCGGAAATCGTCTCGGAGAGCGGCGGTGGCGCGGCCGTGGTAGTGCCGGTCTTGCGACGCGACGAGAACAGCAGATGTCCCTCGGCATCGCGGATGTCGTACTGGTAGCGGCCATAGGCTTCCGAATAGAGACCCTTGAGACTGTCCGGCAGGTTGAACGTCAGCAGGCCGTCGGGCTGGGCGACGATGCGCTCGGCCAACACCTCGGCCTGGGCGCGCATGGCATCGCGATGCAGCTGGTCGATCTCGGAATTGAGCAGCCAGAACAGCACCAGCGGCAGGAAGATCGCGACCACAGCGACCGCCACGATGTGCAGGAACACGATGCGCCAGATCAGCGATTTGAACGTCGGCGACCTCGCATGGATCCCGGCGCGGAATCCGGCGAGAGATCCGATCCGGGCCACGCTATTTCTCCTCGGCCATGAGATAGCCGACGCCACGGATAGTGTGGATCACGACCTTGGCGCCGTGCTCGGCGAGCTGCTTGCGCAGCCGCGAGACGTAGACCTCGACCGCGTTCGAGGCGACCTCGCCATCGAGGCCGAAGATGTGGTCCTCGACGTTCTTCTTCGGCACCACCCGCCCCTGCCGGCGCAGCAGGATCTCAAGCACGGAGGTCTCGCGCGCGGAGATGATGCGCGGCTCGTCGTCGACGAAGATCTGGCGGCTTTCGGTGTCATAGACGAGGTTGGCAAGGCGCAGCGAACGGCCAAGCAACTGGCCCGGACGGCGCAGGATCGCCTCCAGCCGCGCCACCAGCTCCTCCATCGCAAACGGTTTGGCCAGATAGTCGTCGGCGCCGCTGCGCAGGCCGCTGACGCGGTCCTGCAAGCCGCCGCGCGCGGTCAGCACCAGCACCGGCAACGGCTCCATCTGTCGGCGCAGCTCGCGCAGCACCGACAGGCCATCGCCATCGGGCAGCCCGAGGTCGAGGATCATCGCGGCATAGCTGACGCTGCTGACCGCCTCGCGCGCTTCGGCGACGCTGCCGACGATGTCGCTCTCATAGCCGGCCGCCGACAGCCCGCCGGCAACGAGCCGCGACAGCTCCGCATTGTCCTCGACGATCAGTAGGCGCATCGTATTTTCCTGCGGGATGTTCCGGTGTCACCGCACGGCTTCCGCCGCATCCTCGTTGTCTTCCATCATCCGGGGCATCTCGGCCAGCGAAAAAGCGCCCGGCGGGCCGGCCGCTCCCTTCCGTCAGGTTCCTGTAAGCCAACCAAGACATGTGCGGATGAGGTCCCGGATGGCGCGGAAGCTTGCCTCCTTGGGCCCAGCCGTCCGCGTCGCATCGACCCTGCCAAGGAACGAACACCCCGGCGGACCGTTTAACTCAGCTGCAACATTTCTCATTTGATGGGGCGTCGTGCAGACCACCTAAGGTAATGCACATGCGCCTTGCACGACGAACACGTTCCAGCTCCCTCCTATCCGATTGCTTGACCGCCATCACGCGACATCCGGGCGCGGCCGCGTTTGCTGCCGCAGGGACCCTCGTTGCGGCTACCGCAATCATAAATCGGCGGCTCGCGAACAAAGCGCAACGCGATAATCCTCCGCAGGGTCGGTTCATCGACGTCGAGGGGGTTCGCCTGCACTATCTGGAACGCGGCAGGGGCAAGCCGCTGGTTTTGTTTCACGGCAATGGCAGCATGGTCCAGGATTTCGACTCGAGTGGATTGATCGATCTCGCAGCCGAGAACTACAGGGTCATCGTGTTCGATCGTCCCGGTTTTGGGCATAGCTCGCGGCCAAGACACGTCGTCTGGACCCCGGGCGCCCAAGCGGATTTGTTCAAGAAGGCGCTCGATCAGTTGGGCGTCTCTCAAGCGATTGTCCTTGGCCATTCGTGGGGAGCGTCGGTTGCGGTTGCGCTGGCGAGAAGACAACCTTCGTTCGTGCAGGCTCTCGTGCTGGCCTCGGGCTACTATTTCCCAACGCCCCGCGCGGACAGCGCCACGTCCGTGCTATCCGCCCTACCAGTGGTCGGCGACGTCATCAGCTCCACGATCTCGCCGTTAGCCGGTCGGATGATGTGGCCCGCGATGTTGCGCAAGCTGTTTGGCCCGCGGCCGGTCCCGAACAAGTTCGCGGGCTTTCCGAAAGAAATGGCGCTCCGCCCATCACAGATGCGGGCCGCAGCGGCCGAAGCGACGATGTTGGTCCCCGCCGCATTCTCAGGTTCGAAGACCTATGCAGAACTCAAGATGCCGACGATCATTATCGCGGGCCGGGACGATCGTCTGATCGATATCAGGCAGTCGGTCAGGCTGCATGGCGAGATCAAGCAGAGCAAATTGCACCGGATCGACGGAGCGGGACACATGATTCATCATTCCGCAACCGCTGACGTGATGGCGGCCGTCGACGAAGCTGCTGCCGAGGCCGTGTTGACTCATGGAAGGGAAGACTCACCCGTACTACAGGCTCGGCAGACCTCGGACGCCTGAGCAGCGTGGCCGAGCCGCCTACGCCAAGACATGCCGGCGCCTACGACGGCGGTTGTGAAGCCGTCCAGTTAGAGGCAGATCGACCCGGTTGACCCACGGAGACTTCGGCAAGCCGAAGTGCTACACTTCCTCAGTGCAGGGAGGTTTAGCTTGCCTCTGATCATCCGGCCGCCAACGATCGATGAGCTATCCGGGCTTTCCGATTTGTGTTTCAGGTCTAAAACCGTCTGGGGCTACGACAATGAGTTCATGGAAGCCTGTCGTGGCGAGCTTTCCTTTGAACCGCGCGACCTGGAGGTGACGTCCATCGCGGTTGCCGAAAATCACGGGAGGCCCATCGGAGTTGCACAGCTAACAATCGTCTATCGCGAAGCCGATTTGCTGAAGCTGTTCGTCGAGCCGAGTGCGATTCACAGCGGCACAGGTAAGGCCTTGTTCGCTTGGGCTTCCGATGTCGCGAGGAAACTGGGTGCCACGCGGCTAACAATCGAGGCGGATCCCGGTGCAGCTCCCTTTTACCGCAGAATGGGAGCTCACGATGTCGGCCAAGTACCATCAGGGTCGGTGCCGGGAAGAACACTGCCGAAACTTGCGATGAACCCTTGCCCACAGACTAACCTTTGGGTTCGGAGGTGCTCCTAACCTGACTTGGTACGGTGCTTGTGAAAAGCAGCTCTTAGAGCAGCCAGTTCATCGCTTGTCGCTCCCAGTTCCGCATCGGCACGGCTTGCAGGTAAATCCTTGTAAGCAGTCGGCTGATCGAACTGGCTCGCCGTGAAGTCATACCGCCGGCCTGTGATGCGATTGTAAAAGTGGTCGCCGGCCGGCAGCGGCGTCCTCAGCAACTCGCCGCCGAAGAGCTCGTGAATCAGCAGCGAGGTGACGTTGCATTGCCCTGCCGCCGGATTGCTCGCCGTCCATTGACTGGCGGTTGCCAACGACCAGGCCTTGCGCGACGCGCTTTGAACCTCATCGGGATCGAAGCTCATCGTCAATCCCACGCGGGCCACCCGAGTCGTTGATTTCGGATTTTGCGATAATGCCTTTATGCCACTGTTTTGCCCGACGAGTCAAACGGGTCTCGCTGAAGCGCTCGCTTGGTATTCCTGGGCAGACCCCGCTTTGACGCCCAAATTGCGAAGTTCTCATCGCCCCCGCGATGCTCTGGCGTGCCTGCCAATTAGCTCCATCGCATCAAGCTGTTGGCTGCACTCGCGGCGCCTTGTCCGCTCACCCCTCGTCTACTGTGCATGGGGTTGTTTTTCAGGTTTTTTGTTGGGCGCCCCACCCGTACCCTGGCGACGACGCCGCTCGGCGGCTTCCGCCTCGCCTATTCCGATCGCGTCGTCTCAAAGAAAAAGCCCGGCCTCGCGAACGAGACCGGGCGCGTCGTCTTGCGACTTGTTCGAAGATCAGCCCCGGGTGCGCGAGCGGATCATGAAGCTGTCGTAGGTGTATTCGGCGACCTGCCACCACAGATATTCGTCGGAGCGGTAGGCCTGCATGGCGTCGATCGACTTCTTGAAGTCGGGATTCTTGGCCGAGATCTCGCCCCACAATTCGTTGGTCGCCTTGAGACAGGCTTCCAGAACTTCATTGGTGAACGGGCGAAGCTGCGTTCCGCCGGCGACCAGACGCTTCAGCGCGCCGGGGTTCACCATGTCGTAGCGCGCGGCCATCCAGGTGTTGGTGTTGACGGTCGCGTTGGTGAGGATCGCCTGGTAGTTCTTCGGCAGCTCGTTCCACTTGTCGATGTTGGCGAAGGCGTGAACGGTCGGACCGCCTTCCCAGAAGCCCGGGTAGTAGTAGTACTTGGCGACCTTGGCGAAGCCGAGCTTCTCGTCATCGTAGGGGCCGACCCATTCGGCCGCGTCGATGGTGCCCTTCTCGAGCGACGGATAGATGTCGCCGCCGGCGAGCTGCTGCGGCACCACGCCGACCTTCTGGAGCACCTGGCCGGCAATGCCGCCGATGCGCATCTTGAGGCCCGAGAGGTCGGCAACGGTCTTGATCTCCTTGCGGAACCAGCCGCCCATCTGGGTGCCGGTGTTGCCGCAGGGGAAGCCCATCACGTTCGACTTCTTGAAGAACTCGTTGGCGAGTTCGTTGCCGCCGCCCTGGTAGAGCCAGGAATTCTGCTGGCGTGCGTTCAGGCCGAAAGGCACCGACGCGAAGATCGCGAAGGTCGGGTCCTTGCCGACGTAGTAATACGACACCGTGTGGCACATCTCGACGGTGCCCTTCTGCGTCGCATCCAGCGCCTGCAGGCCCGGAACGATTTCACCCGCCTGAAAGACCTGGATCTGAAACTTGTTGTCGGTCATCTCGGCGACGTATTTCGCCATCTGCTCGGCACCGCCATAGATGGTGTCCAGCGACTTCGGGAAGCTCGACGTCAGGCGCCACTTGATCTCGGGCGAGGACTGCGCGATCGCCGGCGAGGCCACCGCGGCGGTCCCCGCCGCGCCGGCTGCCGACACTTTCAAAAAATCACGACGCTTCATCTTCAGTCTCTCCTTGTTGGGGCGTTTCCCCTAACTTCCTCTTTGCTGCCGCTCATTCCGGCGACGCGTTCTTTGGCCGCGTCGAACCGAAGGGGCTTGACTGCCGTGGGCCTTTAACACGGAAGCCCCGCTTTCGAAACGCGACATTGGCATGACAGGGCTCTACGAAAGTCGCATGTCCCCAAGGTACTGGTTTGAAGGGATTGGCTTGATCCGCTCAGGCCGCGGCGATGACGCCCTTGAGCTGGTCCCGCACCTGTCCCGCAATGGCGCGGTAGATCGCCGCATGGGGACCGTCCGGCTCGCTGTCCACCACGGGCGTGCCGGCATCCGAGGTGGCACGAATCGCCATGTGCAGGGGGACCTCGCCCAGGAACGGTACCCCGAGCTTCTCGGCCTCGTGGCGCGCGCCGCCATGGCCGAAAATGTCGGATTTCGTGCCGCATTGCGGGCACTGGAAATAGCTCATGTTCTCGACGATGCCGAGCACGGGCACGTTGACCTTCTTGAACATCGCAAGCCCCCGTCTTGCGTCGATCAGGGAAAGGTCTTGCGGGGTCGAGACGATCACGGCGCCCTTCAAGGGGACGTTCTGCGCCAGCGTGAGCTGGGCATCACCGGTGCCCGGCGGCATGTCGACGACGAGGACGTCGAGCTGGCCCCATGCGACGTCGCGCAGCATCTGCGTCACCGCCGACATCACCATCGGCCCGCGCCAGATCATCGCGGTCTCTTCCTCCACCAGGAAGCCGATCGACATGATGGCCAGGCCAAAGCGCCTGAGCGGAATCATCTTGCGCTCGCCATCCAGCTCCGGCTTCTCATGCAGGCCTGTCAGCCGCGGCACCGAGGGGCCATAGATGTCGGCATCGAGCAGCCCGACCTTGAGGCCGAGATCGCGCAGGCCCAGCGCAAGATTGAGCGCGGTGGTGGACTTGCCGACGCCGCCCTTGCCCGAGGCAACCGCGATCACGGCCGCGACGCCCGGAATCTCGGACTGCCGCGCCATCGGCGATTGGGCGCCGCCCTGCGGCGGCGGCTTGTGGGCATGGACCGGCTGCACGCCCGGCGTGCCGCGGCTGGGCGTTGGCGGCGGTGGCGGCGCCGCGCCGGCCTTCCGCTCGGCGGTCAGCGCCACCATCACGGTGGTGACGCCGGGAATGGCGCGCACCGCGGCCTCGGCCTCGGCCCGGACGGATTCCCAGGCGCGCGCCTCGGCGGCGTCGACATTGATCGAGAAGAACACCTTGCCATCGGCCGCGCTGATCGCGCTCAGCACATTGGCATTGGTGAGCGCGACCCCGCGGGGCGACTTGATCCTGGCGAGGCTGTCGAGAACCTGTTGCTGCGTCACGCTCAAAGCGCATCTCCTAGAATTCAAGATGCCCCATTAGAGCGGAAACGCCCAAAAGGCTACTGCCTGCCGATATCGTCAGCCATCTCGGCGGGCGCGGCGCCCTGCTCCAGGGCCGCCTCGTAATTCAGCTCGATCATGACCCCATTGGGGTCGTGGACGAAGATCTGCCAGAGCTCGCCGCCGGGCACCTGGCGGGAGTCGAACTTCATCCCCTTTGAGGCCAGCCGCTGCTTCATGCCGTCAAAGCCGCGGCTGGCGAAGGCGACGTGGTGGACAACGCCGGAATCCGGCTTTTGTGGCTCGACAGTCGGAGAAATATCGACGAGGTGCACCACTGGCTTACCCTCGCTGTACATCCAGGCGCCGGGGAAGGCGAAATTCGGCCGGGCGCCCTTTTCCAGGCCCAGCACGTCCTCGTAGAAGCGGACGGTCTCGGCCAGATTCCGGGTCCGGATGTTGAAATGATCGAGCACGCCCACGCTTACGCCGCCCATGCCTTCGCTCCCTTTTTTTGAAGTCCTTAGGTCCGCCATCCTAGCACAAGCGGGGGCCAAACGAACCCGTTGCCCTCCGGCCTCAAGGGTTTATGGTGCGGCCGATCTGCCGCAATGGCGGAACCGGGCGGCCCTCGCCCCGCAAGAACCGTAAAACCCAAACTACGGACAAGGTACCACAGATGGCTAAAGTCGCTTTCCTCGGTCTCGGCGTGATGGGCTTCCCCATGGCCGGACACCTCGTGAAAAAAGGGGGCCATGAGGTCACCGTCTATAACCGCACTGCGGCCAAGGCGAAGGAGTGGGCGGACAAGTTCGGCGGCAAGACCGCGGCGACCCCGAAGGCTGCAGCCGAGGGCCAGGATTTCGTGATGTGCTGCGTCGGCAACGACAACGATCTGCGCGCGGTCACGATCGGTGCCGACGGCGCGTTTGCCGGCATGAAGAAGGGTGCGACCTTCGTCGACCACACCACCGCGTCCGCCGAGGTCGCCCGTGAGCTCGATGCGGCCGCGACCAAGGCCGGCTTCAAGTTCATCGACGCACCCGTGTCCGGTGGGCAGGCCGGCGCAGAGAACGGCGTGCTGACGGTGATGTGCGGCGGCGCGCAGGACGCCTATGCGGGTGCCGAGCCGATCATCACAGGCGCCTATGCGCGGATGTGCAAATTGCTGGGGCCGGCAGGCTCCGGCCAGCTGACCAAAATGGTCAACCAGATCTGCATCGCCGGCCTCGTCCAGGGCCTCTCCGAGGGTATTCACTTCGCCAAGAAGAGTGGCCTCGATGTCGCCGCCGTGATCGAAACCATCTCAAAGGGCGCCGCGCAGTCCTGGCAGATGGAAAACCGCTACAAGACCATGAACGACGACAAATACGATTTCGGCTTCGCGGTCGAATGGATGCGCAAGGATCTCTCGATCTCGCTGGCCGAAGCCCGCCGCAATGGCGCCAATTTGCCGGTGACCGCGCTGGTCGACCAGTTCTACGCGGAGGTCGAGAAGATGGGCGGCAAGCGCTGGGATACGTCGAGCCTGCTCGCGCGCCTCAATCGCTGACCTCTGACGAAGTGATCCTGCCTTGCTGATCGCACTCGCCGCAATCTTCGTTCTCGCCTATGCGGCGATCGCGCTTGAGCATCCGATCGGGGTGAACAAGAGCGCGTCTGCGCTACTCGGCGCCGGCGTGCTCTGGACAATCTATGCACTTGCGACCGGTGACCACACGCTGGTCGGCCGTCAGCTTGATGAGTCCGTCGCCTCCACCGCGCAGATCGTGTTCTTCCTGATTGGCGCGATGACGATCGTCGAGGTCATCGACGCCCATGATGGTTTCGAAGTCATTACCTCCCGCATCAGCACGACCAGCCAGGTTCGTCTGATATGGCTGATTGGCTTCGTGACCTTCTTCCTCAGCGCAATCCTCGACAATCTGACCACCACCATCGTCATGGTCTCGCTGATCCAGCGGTTGATCGCCAAGCGCGACGACCGCTTGCTGTTCGCCTCCCTCATCGTCATCGCCGCAAATGCCGGCGGAGCATGGACCGTAATCGGCGACGTCACCACGACCATGCTGTGGATCGGCGGACAGATTTCGCCCCTGAAAATCATGGGCGGGGTGTTCCTGCCCTCGCTGCTGAACCTGCTGGTGCCGCTCGCATTCATCAGCTTTTCGCTCAAGGGCAAGACCATCGCTCCGCCGCCGAAAGAGGACGGATTGCAAGGCGTCGATCCGTTCGAGCGCAACGTGATGTTCTATCTCGGACTCGGCGTACTGATCGCGGTGCCCGCCTTCAAGACGGTCACGCACCTGCCGCCCTTCATGGGCGTCCTGCTCGGGCTTGGCGTCGTGTGGTTGGTCGGCGAGATCGTTCATCGCCACAAGGATGAGCATGTCCGCGGTCCGCTCACGCTGGCTAATGCGCTGACGCGGATCGACATGGGCTCGATCGTGTTCTTCCTCGGCATCTTGCTCGCGGTCGCCTGCCTCGAACATGCCGGCCTGCTCTCTATGGTGGCCAAATGGCTGGACACCGCGATCGGCCGACAGGACATCATCGTGATCGTGCTCGGCCTGCTCAGCGCCGTCATCGACAACGTGCCGCTGGTCGCCGCGACGATGGGCATGTACGACCTCGCGCATTATCCACCCGACAGCTTCCTCTGGGAGTTCATCGCCTATTGCGCCGGAACCGGCGGCTCGATCCTGATCATCGGCTCGGCCGCAGGCGTCGCCGCCATGGGGCTCGAGCGCATCGAGTTCCTCTGGTACGCCCGCCGCATCGCCCTCCCGGCGCTCGCCGGCTATCTGGCGGGAGCCGTGGTGTACATCGCGCAGCACGCGGCGCTGCATTGAGCGGCTCACGCCGGATCCAAAATTAACGCCGGGTTAACGTAATTCTTTAGCTCCTTAAGTCACCTCTTAAGGATTTCTTGCCAGAGATAGACAATGCAGAAGGCCCGTCCCGCGCGGGCAGGAATTGTTGTTGTGCGATGAGTAAACCCGCTGAAAAGCCCGAGGTTGTGCAGCTTCCGGCCGAGCCGGTGAGCGTGCCGTCGGCGAGCCATCGCCGGGCTGCGGCACAGCGGGTGCGCGAGGCGCGCGACAAGTTAACGTCGACTAGTGGAACCCGGCCGGCTTTCGACGCCGAGATGCTGCGCCATTACGCCCAAACCCGGCTGTCGGCCTCCTATGTCGTGATGCTGCTGGTGGTCGCGACAGGCGTGCTGTTTGGCCTGTGGATGCAGCCGATCCCCGCCGCGGCCTGGACCGTCGGCATGCTGTGCATCCATGCCGCGATGATCCGCAGCTGCCACCGCTTCCTGGCCGAGCCCGCCTCGCCCGCGGCAACGCGCGCATGGCAGACGCGTTTCGTCGTGCTCGACCTGCTCTATGGCCTTTGCTGGATGGCGATCCTGATCCATCCCGTGCTCGACATGATCACGGAATCGCTGATGATGTTCCTGATGCTGCTGGTGATCGCAGTATCGAGCATGCTCGCCGCCAATCTGCCGATCGCCGCCCTCGCCGCCACCGCACCGGTCGCGGTCGCGATGGCGCTGAGCTTTGTAATGACGGGCTCGTTGGACAATTACATCCTGGCCGCGCTCGCCCTCGCCGCCGAAGGCTATTTCGTGCTGCTGGCCCACCGCCTGCACTCTTCGACCTTCGCCACGCTCGAGGCGCGCGCCGAAAAGGACGCGCTGATCGGTGAGCTCGAGCAGGCCAAGGCGATCTCGGACGAGGCGCGCCACCGTGCCGAATCCGCCAATGTCGCCAAGTCGCGCTTTCTGGCGCAGATGAGCCACGAATTGCGGACGCCGCTCAACGCGATCCTCGGCTTTTCCGAGGTGATGAAGAGCGAGATTTTCGGCGCGCATGCTGTGCCGGTCTACAAGGAGTACTCGGCGGACATCCACAATTCCGGCGTCCACCTGCTCAACCTCATCAACGAGATCCTCGATCTGTCGCGGATCGAGGCCGGCCGCTACGAGCTCAACGAGGAAGCGGTCTCGCTGGTCGGCATCGTCGCTGACTGCCATCATCTGATGAAGCTGCGCGCCTCGAGCCGCGGCATCACCATCCACGAGGTGTTCGAGCAGGCGATGCCGCGGCTCTGGGCCGACGAGCGCGCGATCCGCCAGGTCGTGCTCAATCTGCTCTCCAACTCGATCAAGTTCACTCCGCAGGGCGGCGAGATATGGCTCAAGGCCGGCTGGACGGCCTCAGGCGGACAATATCTCTCGGTGAAAGATACCGGCTCCGGAATCCCCGAGGACGAGATTCCGGTCGTGCTGGCCTCGTTCGGCCAAGGTTCCAACTCGATCAAGTCGGCCGAACAGGGCGCCGGTCTCGGCCTGCCCATCGCCAAGAATCTGGTCGACCTGCATGGCGGTACGTTCACGCTGAAATCGAAGCTGCGCATTGGCACCGAAGTGATCGTCACCTTCCCGCCCGAGCGCGTGATGAGCGCGCTGGCGCCGATGTCGGATGATTCTCCGCCGCTCCAGCCCGAGAGTTCCGCGGTAGCGGACGAGAAGCGCCGGCCCCGTCGCAAGCCGATCATGAGCGCAGGTACGGGCTCGTAACGAGATGCTTGCAGATGCCTGACCATCCGCCACTATGTCCGAATGAGCAAAGAAACGCCATGCGTGGCCGTCTGCATGATCGACCCCAAGACCAGGCTGTGCTTCGGCTGCGGACGTACATTGCCGGAGATCGCGCGCTGGCACGCCATGGAGAGCGCGGAACGGCTCGCGGTCATGGCGCTGTTGCCGACGCGCATGAATCAGGCTGGACTTGCGCCCATCGCAGGATCGCCGAAACGCACCTGACCGGCCTGAGCGCATCGGGAGGTGCGCAATGATCCGGTTCCTGCTCGTTCTCACCATGCTCGCCTGCACGGCCGGTGCCGTCGTCGCCTATGGCGATTCCGACCAGATCGCGCGCGCGAGCAGCAAGGTCTCGCATATCTTTCGCACGCAGACCGCAGCGCCCGCCCCCGCTGTGCAGATCCCTCGCGGCCAGGGCGGCGAATTCGCGCTGCGCGCGAAGATCAACGGCGTGGCCGCACCGATGGTCATCGACACCGGCGCGACTTCGGTGGTGCTGACCTGGGAAACCGCGAAAGCGATCGGGCTGCCGCTCGAGATGCTCGAATACGACGTCGATCTCGAAACCGCGGGCGGTCACACCAAGGCGGCCCGCCTCACGATCGACCGCCTCTCCGTCGGTCACCTCGTCGAGAAATCGGTGCCGGCCCTCGTCGTGCAGCGCGGGCAGATGAAGACCAACCTGCTCGGCATGAGCTTCCTGGACCGCCTGGAGAGCTGGGGCGTGCGCGCCGATAAGCTGATGCTCACCGGTTATCCGGAGCTCCAGACCAGTCAACGCCGCTCGCGCCTGGCAGTCGACTAGAGTTTTGCAATCCGCCTCGTCATGCGACTACGGCTAGGCCGCCGCCTCCGCCGGCGCGCGGGCACCGACACGCGCAATCGCATCCCGCAGCACCTCGAGGCCGGCGCCCGGCTTCACCCCCTGCTCGGCAAGATGCCGGCGGAAGGCGCGCGCGCCGGGCACGGCATGGAATGCGCCGACGAAATGCCTCGTCATGGAGTGCAGCCGCGTGCCGCGCGCGAGCTGTTGTTCGATGTAGGGCATCATCGCTTCGAGCGCATCCTGCATCGAGGCATGCGGCGCCGCCTCGCCGAAAATGTCGGTATCGACCGAGAGCAGCCGCCATGGCTCCTGATAGGCGGCGCGTCCAAGCATCGCGCCGTCAACGTGATCGAGATGTGCTTTGGCCTCGTCGACACCGGGGATGCCGCCGTTGATGATGACAGGCACATCGGGCATTGCGCGCTTGAGGCGATAGACGCGATCATAGTCGAGCGGCGGGATGTCGCGATTCTCCTTCGGTGACAATCCGCTGAGCCATGCCTTCCGGGCATGCACGATCAGCGCATCGCAGCCGGAGGCGACGACCGCGCGCGCAAGGTTGTCGAGCGCGACCTCCGGATCCTGGTCGTCGATGCCGATGCGGCACTTCACGGTGACGGGCACGGCAACCGCACCCTTCATCGCCTCGACGCACCTCGCCACGAGATCAGGCTCCGCCATGAGGCAAGCGCCGAAACGGCCGTCCTTCACGCGGTCGGAGGGGCAGCCGACGTTGAGGTTGATCTCGTCATAACCGGACTCCTCGCCGATCCGCGCCGCCAGCGCCAGCTCGCGCGGATCCGACCCGCCGAGCTGAAGCGCGACCGGGTGCTCGACCACGTCGAACCCAAGCAGCCGCTCCCGGTCACCATGAATGATGGCACCGGTGGTCAGCATCTCCGTATAGAGCAGCGCCCGCCGCGTCAGGTGACGGTGGAACACCCGGCAATGCCGGTCGGTCCAATCCATCATGGGCGCCACAGAAAAGCGATAGTCTTGTACTTTCAATAACTTACCTTATCGCCTCAATAGGATGAAACACGAAAATGTGCACTCCAACCTAGCCGAAATTACACAGGTTTGTACCCGTTTTGACTTCTCAGTGCACACATAGTGCAAACGAAAGCCGGAGTGCACACGCGTGGCGACCCTCTCTCAATGGCATCGGGAAACTGACGCGTCCAAGTCCACCGCAAGCCCGTTATGTGGCTGAGACTTTCCGACAGCGCAAGGACAGCGAAGAATGGCCGCTCGAAAACATCTTCCACCCACTTACTCGCGCTAGCGAGCGGCGAGATGAAAAACGGGAGAAGCTCAAGCATTCAACCGGAATAAAATCGTCTTCCGCAACGAGATCCGTATCGATCAAGCTCATCCGTGAGAGATCGATGATGGGCCAGTTTCAGCGTGATTGAGGAAGCGCCTCAATAGAAGGTGAACGGCCTGACCAAACTGGATCAATCGTCTGGCTCAGCTGATTGCTCAGCTCACCTGCAACGAGCAAGCGCCGAGCCGGCCTTGCGGGTGATCATCCCGGCCGGGAAATTCCACGGGATGATTGCGGCACAAACGCCGATCGGCTGCTTCAGCACGATGATGCGGCGGTCGCCCGTGAAGCCTGGAATCGTATCGCCATAGATGCGTTTTGCCTCCTCGCCGAACCGCTCGATGACGCTTCGGCATACGCGATCTCGCCTTTGGCTTCAGCAAGCGGTTTCCCCTGCTCCGCCGTCATGATTGCGCTGAGATCGTCCTGGTTCGCCATGATCAGATCGAACCAGCGTCGCAGGATCACGGCGCGCTCTTTCGCGGTCCGGGCGCGCCACGCCGGTAGCACGGCGTTGGCGAATTCGATCGCGCGCCGGGTCGCGGCCATCCCATGTTAGGAACATGCCCGACCACGGTGCCGGTCGAGGGATTATCGACTGCGATGGTGGCGCCGTTATCGCCAGCTACCCACGCACCCGCCACCGGACAGGCATCGCGCAACAGGAGCGTGAGTTTCGAAGTCATGATGAAGACAGCCAAAATGAATGGAGTAAATCGGTCCGCGACCCGCGCAAAACCGCTTAAAGCGTTCCGCGCTCGCCGCTGAGGAACGTGGCAACGACCTCGATCTGGTCGTCAGCGATCAGGGCCGGCGCATGGCCGCAATCCGCAATGGTGTGGACGCGGACATTACGATTGCGCCGCATCATGTCCCTCAGGACGGCTTCGGGAAGCAAATCCGATTGCTGCCCGCGTATCACAAGAATGGGGACATCGATCGCATCCCAGTATTTCCAGAGATCGACGCTGTAGTGCCAGGGGTTTCGGAAGGCCTGAGCGATGTTCGGATCGCACAGCGGCTTGAAGCAGCCCGCCTCCGCGCTCCAGATCACACTATGCGTCGTCAGATGCCGCCAGTGCACATCCTCCAATCGCCCGAAAGGCGCCAGAACCCGCCGGTAGTAGCCTTCGGCCTGTTCGATCGTCTCAAACGATTTGGGCGCCTCGTTGAGATTGGCACCGAGACGAAGCAATCCGGCCCAGGGCAAATACGGTCCGATATCGTTGATGACGATGCGACGGATCGGACTGCCCGGAAGGGCGGCCAGCACCATCCCGATCAGGCCACCGAGCGACGTGCCGACCCAGTCGATCTCCGTTGCACCGAGGCCTGCCATCAGCACTGTCATATCGCTGCAATATTGCGGCAACGCGTAGTCGCTGCTGTCCTGCAGCCGCTCGCTTTGTCCCCGGCCCGGCAAATCCGGGCAAATGACACGCCGGCCTGCGCTGGCGAGAACTGCAGCGAGATGATCGAAGTCCCGGCCGTTTCTGGTCAATCCGTGGACACAGAGTACTGGCCGCACCGCGGACGCCGGTCCCCAATCCGTGAATGCGATGCGATGGAAGCTGCGGCGGGTCAGCCCGCGCACCGATCCGATACGGTCGGGCGCCATTTGCCGTCCTTCAGGCCAATCCGCGGGGCGCACCTCGGTGGATTTCAGCCGCATCGGTCTATTCGACAAACCGGTGGGCGTCGGCCGAGGTTTCGAAGATATGCGGCGCGACGTCGCGGCGGGAGAGCGCATCGCCGAGCTTCAGGCGCATGAATGCGCTGGTGGTGTAGCGCGAGGCATGATCGTAGCAGGTCCGCTCGACCTCCGCGGCCATCGAAAACCATTTCTCCGCCATGTCGGGAGCGATGTAAGACGAATCGTAATTGACGACTGCGGAAAACCGGCGTCCGACACGATGGAAGAGCTCGAGGATCGACGCCCGGATTACCTCGACGTCGGCATCTCTATGGACCCGATAGCCGTCGAGACCGAGAAACAGCGTGTTGCGATCGGCATCGTATGACAGCCGCTCCGCCAGCGGCCGGTTCAGTAGCCGGTCGTCGAGCTGCATCAGCGCTTCGCTGAACAGCGAGACATCCATAGATTTCGGCGCTTGGATGATGGGGCGAAAGCCCATCAGCGCGAGAATGTCGCGCTCCATGTCGACACCCGGCGCGATCTCCGTTAGTTCGAGACCTTCCTGGGTAAGCTTGAACACGCATCGCTCGGTCACATAGAGAACCGGCTGCCTGTTGGTTGCGGCAAGCTTGCCCGAAAACGTGATCTGATCGACCTTGTCGATGAATTTCGATGATTTTCCTTCGCTGAGGATCTTGAGCTGACCGTCCGCGACCGATGTCTTGAGCCCACCCGTGGTGAAGGTGCCTGCGAAGATCAGCCGCCGCGCGTTCTGGGATATGTTGATGAAGCCGCCGGCGCCGGCCAGGCGGCCATTGAACAGGCTGACGTTGACGTCGCCGCGGCCATTGACCTGGGCCATGCCGAGACAGGCCAGATCGAGCCCGCCGCCGTCGTAGAAATCGAACATCTGGTTCTGGTCGATGATCGATTCTGCATTGATCGAAGCACCGAAATCGAGGCCGCCTTGCGGAATACCGCCGATGATGCCGGGCTCGGCAGTCAGCGTCACAAAATCGAACAGCTTCTCTTCGGCGGCAACCGACGCAACGCCCTCGGGCATGCCGATGCCGAGATTGACCACGCCGCCCATCGGCAATTCCAGGGCGCAGCGGCGCGCAATGATCTTGCGGTTGTCCAGCGCCATCGGAACATTGCGATCGGCCGGCGCGCGCAATTCGCCCGAGAACGCGCCGTTGTAGCCGGTGGCATAGGTCTGGACATGGTTTTCGGGCTGGGCAACGACGACGCAGTCGATCAAGACGCTCGGAATTTTGACATGGCGCGGATTGAGCGAACCGGACGCGGCGATGCGCTCCACCTGCGCGATGACGAACCCCTTGCAATTCTTGGCGGCCGTTGCCAGCGCCAGATTGTCGAGGGTCAACGCCTCTTTCTCCATCGAGATGTTGCCGTTGTGGTCGGCGGTGGTGCCTCTGATGATCGCAACGTTGATCGGAAATGCCTTGTAGAAGAGCCATCGTTCGCCGTCGATTTCGATCAACCGCACCAGCTCTTCGGTGGTGCGCGCATTCAGCTTTCCGCCGCCATTGGCTGGGTCGACGAAGGTGCCGAGCCCGACCTTGGAGAGAAGCCCGGCCTTGCGCCCCGCAATTTCGCGAAACAGATGCGATACGCATCCGAGCGGCAAATTATAGGCTTCGACGTGATTGTCGACCGCCATCCGGGCGAGCTTCGGAACCAGGCCGAAATGTCCGCCGACCAGGCGTTTGATCAGGCCGGGATGCGCTAGACGGTTGAGGCCGCGATCGGCGCCGTCCCCCGGCGCCGCCGCGAACACCAGCGAAAGGTCCCGCGGCTCTCCGGTCTGCACGAAGCGCCGCTCCAGCGCCTTGATGATTTCGTCAGGCGTTCCCACGCCGACGAAGCCGGACGAGGCGACGGTGTCACCGGAACGGATGATGGCCACCGCCTCGGCGGCGTCGACGATCTTGTTGCGCATCAGGCTTCACTTCCGGGATTGGCGTCGCGGGCCATTAGCCAGTCGGCAATGCCTTGGCTCAGCTTGCCCTGCGATTTGCTGGAGACGAACAGGCCGACATGGCCGCCGGGCAGCGGAATTTCGGTGTAATCCGTGCTGCCGATCTTCGCTCCGAGCGCGCGCGAGCAGTCCGGCGGAATGATATGGTCATCCAGCGCAAAAACATTCAGCACGGGAGCCGTGATCGACTTCAGATCGACCCGACGGCCGGACAGTTCAAAGCGGCCATCGACCAGGCGGTTCTCCTGGTAGAGATCCTTCAGCCACTGCTTCGCCGCTTCGCCAGGATGATGCGGACGGTCCGCGAGCCACTTTTCCATGCGGAGGAAATTCATGAACTTCGCCTCGTCATCGACGATGTCGATGAGATCGACATTGTACTTCGTCAGCGAGCGCATCGGCGTCATCATCGAGAACACCGAGCTCATGAACTCGCCAGGCAGCACGCCGTACGTATCGACCAGCTTGTCGATGTCATCCGGATCGAGGCTGCGGGTCCAGAGATTGAGGAAGCCGTGGTGCGCGGCCTTGTCCTTGACGTCGGCATGGAAGTCGATCGGGGTGATGGTGATGACGAGATTTTTCACCTTCTCCGGATGCAGCGCGGCGTAGCACGTCGTAAAGACGCCGCCTTCGCAGATGCCGAGCAGCGTGATCTTGTCATGGCCGGTTTCCTGCGCGATGCGGTCGACCGCGGCATCGATGTAGTCATCGACGTAATCATCGATCTTCAGCCATCGCTCGGTTCGGCCCGGCTGACCCCAGTCGATCAGCCAGAGATCGAGCCCTTTTGCGAGTAGGCTGCGCACCAGCGAGCGGTCGGGCTGTAAATCAGCCATGGTGTACCGCCCGATCAGGCCGTAGGCCAAAAGGACGGGCGTCTTCGCACTGGCTTGCGCAATCGGCTCGTAATGGAACAGCTCGACCTTGTCGCGGCGCATGACCAGATGCTTCGGCGTCGTACCGATGGCGACGTCTTCATCCCGCGTGTTGGCGATCAGCTGTGTCGCCTTGAACATTTTCTCGGCGTTGGCCGCCATGTCGCGGGCGAAGCGCGAGGTCTGATCCTCTTGATCGCTCATCGTGCGCCTTCGCTCTTCTGGTCGCGCATCTGGCGGCTGAGCGTGCGGACTTCACGGCGGAGTTCGGTCAATTGCCGCGTCACGTCGTCGAAGTCCTTGCGAGTCGGCAGGCCCAACATGGCTGACGCCGCCTCAGCCACGTCATCCTGTCGGCTCCGCAATTTGAGTCCCGCCTGGAGTAGCTCTTTCTGAGCTTGCAAAAACCCGTCGGTGCGCTGGTTTCGGATCAGTTCCTCGTTGGAGATTTCGCTCCATTTGGCGAACGCCTCGCGCCACTCCGGATGCGGGGAGCCACCGCTACCGGTTGCGGACATCGTCTCGTAAAACCGCTTCGACGCTTCAGGCCATGGAGCGGCAGCGACCGCATTGTAGCTCGCAAGCCGCTGACGCATCTCGATCCAAGCGCCAAAGGCCAACGCCATTTTCCGGTCGATGTCCCAGACGTCGGCAAGCCGCGGCCCCTGCGCCATTCGCTCGATCGCTGCCGACAATTCGTTGCCGTCGCCAAAACCTCCCGGCTTTTCCGACAAACGCGCCAACATGAACGGTGCCATCGATCCCGACCACGCCTCGACCATGCGGTTCGAGGATTCGGCCATCGTCTGCCAAAGCTTCGCCCATTCCAGGCCGGGATCGGACTCAGCGGAAGTCTATTTGTCGTTCTCGCTCATGCTGCTCACACTTTGTCCCCCGCTCAGGCCGCCGCACGGTTGCCGAACGCCTCGGTGTAGATCGCCAACGCATCGTCGAAGCTCAATTCCCTGGGATTGTTGACGAGAAGCCGCGTCTGCTTCATCGCGTCCTCGGCGAGCTTCTTCAGGTCGCCCCTCGCAATGCCGACATCGGCCAGCGAGGCCGGCACGTTGCAATCCCGGCAGATCGCCGCGATTGCATCGACGAACAGCCGTGCCCGCTGGCTGACACTCATTCCTTCCGACTTGGGATCGACGATCGGCGCCAGTTCGGCGTAGAGCCCTTCTGCCTCCCGCAAATTGAACCGCAGCACCTGGGTCAGCACCAAGGCGTTCGACAAGCCATGCGGCACGTGGAACAGCGCGCCGATCGGATAGGCCAGCGCGTGCACGGCGGCGACCGGGGAATTGGCGAACGCCATGCCGGCCAGCATCGAGCCCAGCAGCATTTGCGACCGCGCCTCCAGATTGGATCCGTCCGTACAGACCGTCCGGACATTCGCCGACAGCAGGGCGAGAGCCTGCCGCGCCAACTGGTCCGACATCGGATTCTTCCGGTGCTTGCTGGTATAGGCCTCGATCGCATGGACCATGGCGTCGATGCCGGTCGCCGCGGCGACATGCGCGGGCAGGCCGAGCGTCAGCTCCGGATCAAGGATCGCCCAGTCCGGAAGCAGGCGGGGCGCAACGACGCCCTTTTTCTCGGTCGTCGGCGTGGTGACGATCGCGATCGGTGTCACCTCCGAGCCCGTTCCGGCCGTTGTCGGCACCAGCAGCAGCGGAAGGCGTTCGCCCTTCGCAAGGCCGACGCCGTAGATATCTTCGAGGCGATCAGGCGTCTTGGCCAGATAGGCCACCAACTTCGCGGTATCGAGCGCGCTGCCGCCGCCGATCGAGGCAACCAGCTCGATTTCCTTGTCACGGCAAAGTGCGACCGCCCGCTCGATGATATGCGACGGCGGATCCGCCTCCACGTCCTCGAATATTGTCAGTTCGCAGCCGCCGGCAATCAGGCCAGCCTCGGCGTTTGTCGTAAGGCCGGCATTGCGTACGCCCTTATCCGTAACCAGCAGGACACGTTTTGCCGCGTATCCAGCGACCAACTCCGCCAGCTTCTTCGATGCGCCTGCCTCGAACAGAATGTTGGGCGGCGCCTGGAAGGTAAACGCTTTCATCTGACATCACTCCTGATCTGATCGGGCGTTAGTGCCGCAAGCGCCGCGGCGAGCTGTTCGGTCACGGCGTCAATCGGCTGCAAACCGTCGACGACATTGAGCAGTCCCTGCGACCGGTAGTATTCCGTGACCGGCGCGGTTTGCTCGCGATAAACGTCGAGCCGGGTCTTGAAGACCTCGGGATTATCGTCGCGGCGCCTCGGCTTGCCGCCTCGTCGGCGCGCCCCTTGATGCGCTCGAGCAGTGCATCTTCGTCGACCTCGAGCTCAAGTATCGCGTCGAGCTTGATGCCCCGGATAGCGAGTTCCCGATCGAGCGCTTCGGCCTGGGCGACCGTGCGCGGGAAGCCGTCAAGGACAAAGCCGTTTGCCGCGTCGGAATGATCGATACGGTTGGCGATCACGGACACCACAACGTCGTCGGGCACAAGTTCACCGCGATCCATGATGTGCTTGACGCGCAATCCCGCAGCCGTGCCTTCCGCGACCGCCTGGCGCAGCATGTCGCCGGTCGACAATTGCGGGATCGCAAATCGAGTGACGATCCTCGTCGCCTGCGTGCCCTTGCCTGCGCCTGGCGGCCCCAACAGAACCAGTCTCATATCGCTGCCCATATCTCGGTTTCAGCTCTTTGCCCGCGCGATCGCCTCGACGATCAGCCGGCGCGGACCGTCCGCGCTCGGACCGCGTCCAGGCAGCATCCCGTGATCAAGCGATTTGATTTCGCTCTGAGGCGACCGGCCCTACTTATTCAGGTCAACCGTCAGCGGCTGGCCCATTGCACTCGCAAGCTCGCGAAACTGCGCGTTCATTTTTTCCATCTGCTCCTTGAGATGGCTTTGATAAACTGCACCCATTTCCTGCGGGTCCTTGGCATGCAACAGCCGCTGCGCAAGCTCGAAGCCCGAAGCCACATTTTCCTCGGCGAACGCGACTGCTCGTTCGTTCATCTCCTTCGCCGCCGAATAGGTTGAGCGAACGCTGGAATCGGCCTTCTCTCTCAACTTCTGGGATTCGGTTATGTACTTCGACACAGCCTCTTTCGCCTTATCGAGCGTGGTCTGCGCCATTTCCCGCATCTTCTCGGCCTGCTCGTTGATCTGCTCACTCATTGCACTCTCCGTTGCCGGCGCTTGCGACCACGCCAATTTCAGCTCAGCTCATCAATTGACCCTGCCGACGGCTCACACGGTTGGCTCAACGACCTGTTTCAGCTTCTCGCGAAGTTCATCCACCAGCACGCGGGTATTTTCGCTGTAGTCGATCGGCACCACGACGAGGTGCACACCGCCACCCTTGAACGCGTTTTCGAGTGTCGGAATCAACGAATCCGTACTTTCGACTCGCGAGCCTTTCGCGCCGTAGCTCTCGGCATATTTGACGAAATCCGGATTGCCGAACGTCAGGCCAAAGTCGGGGAAACTGTCGACCGCCTGCTTCCAGCGGATCATGCCATAAGCAGAGTCTTCGAGGATCAGCACGACGAGATTCAATTTGAGGCGAACCGCGGTTTCCATTTCCTGCGAATTCATCATGAAGCCGCCATCGCCGCAGACCGCGAGCACGCGACGTTCCGGATGCAGCATCGCCGCCATCATGGCGGATGGCAGCCCGGCGCCCATTGTCGCCAGCGCATTGTCCAGCAGCAGCGTGTTCGCCACATAGGTGCGGTAGTTGCGGGCGAACCAAATCTTGTACATCCCGTTATCCAGCGCGACGATGCCGTCCTCAGGAATGACCTTTCGCACATCGTGCACGATGCGTTGCGGGGTCGGCGGCCAGCGATCCTCGGTATTGCGGTCGGTGATCCGCTTCAAAATGCCTTCGCGAAGCCCGAGCAACGCGCCGGCGTTGTGCAGACGACCCTCCACGCGATCCGCTAGCAGTTCCAGGCTGGGCCCTACATCGCCAACCACCTCGCATTGCGGAAAGTAAACCCGCTCCACGTTGGCCGGCGTGTAGCTGACGTGGATCACCTGGGGCCCCTTCGGCCCCATGATGAACGGCGGCTTCTCGATCGTATCGTGGCCGATCGCGATGATGAGGTCGGCACGATCAACGGCCTCGTGGACGTAGTCACGTTCGCTGAGCGCCGCCGTCCCCATATAGAGATTGCCGCCCCCGGGAACGGTCCCCTTACCCATTTGCGTCGTGAAGAACGGAATCTGCGTGCGGCGGACAAAGCCGCCGATGCCCGCCGTGCTCCGCGGCCGGGATGCCGCGGCACCGAGCATGATCAATGGCCGCTTGGCCTTGAGGATCATGTCGGCGGCGCGGTCCAGCGAGGCACGATGGGCGACCGGGATCTCGATCGGATGCTGCGCCACCATCGCGACATCCTCGGATTCTTCGCCGGCGATGTCCTCCGGCAATTCGAGCAGCACCGGACCCGGGCGTTCTTCCATGGCGATCCGGAAGGCATCGCGAACAATCGTCGGAATGCTGGTCGTGCTGACGATCTGGAGCGACAGCTTGGTCAACGGCTTGAAAGCGCTGACCACGTCAACGATCTGGAATTTGGCCTGCCGGCTGCTCATGATGCCCTTCTGGCCCGTGAGCATGATCATGGGCATAGCGCCGAGCAGCGCATAGGCGGCGCCAGTCGTCAGGTTCAATGCGCCCGGGCCCAGCGTGGTGATGCACACGCCGGGTTTGCCGGTCAGTCGTCCATAAGTCGCGGCCATGAAGGCCGCGCCCTGCTCATGGCGTGTCAGGATCAGCTTGATCGACGAGTTGCGCAGGCTTTCCACGACATCGAGGTTCTCTTCACCGGGAACGCCGAAAATCCGGTCGACGCCCTCGTTCTCGAGTGCGGCAACCAATAAATCTGAACCCTTCGGCATCTTATTCTCCTGATCTTGCGGTAACGAGGTGGCACCAATCGTGCTCAAGCGAGGACGGCTCTCCCAGTTGCCGGTTATCCCAACCGACGAATGATGCTTTGGGTGAAATCGGTGGTGGATGCTTTACCCCCAAGATCCGGAGTACGAACTCCGTCCTTCCGTAAAACCTGATCAATCGCCGTTCTGAGACGGTTCGCAAGATCAGGCTGATCAATGTGCTCCAGCATCAGCCCGACCGCCAGCAGCAAAGCGAGCGGATTGGCGATTCCCTTGCCGGCGATATCCGGCGCCGAGCCGTGCACGGCCTCGAAGATGGCCGCATCCGGTCCAATGTTGGCACCGGGAGCCATGCCGAGACCGCCGACCAACCCGGCGAGCTGATCGGACAGGATGTCGCCGAACAAATTGGTGGTGACGATGACGTCGAACTGCCAGGGATTCATGACGAGCTGCATCGCCGTGGCATCGACGATGCGATCGTCCATTTTGACCCTGCCCTCGTATTTCTTTGCAACCTCGTGACCGACCTCAAGAAAGATGCCGGTCAGCGCCTTCAGGACGTTAGCCTTGTGCACGACGGTCACCTTCTTGCGACCGTTTTTGAGCGCGTAGTCGAATGCGAATTCGATGATCTTGCGCGATCCTTCGCGGGTATTGACCCCGGTCGAAATAGCCACCGCGTGCGGATCTTCCCCGATCGGGATATAATGTTCGAAAGCGACATAGAGCCCGCCGAGATTCTCTCGCACCAGCACGATATCGATTTCGTCGAATCGTCCTCCGGGAACCATGCTGCGAACCGGCCGCAAATTGGCGTAAAGGCCGAATTCTTCGCGCAGACGAACATTGATCGACCGGAATCCTCCCCCCACCGGCGTCGTTAGCGGGCCCTTCAGGGCGAGCCGCGTGCGCCGGATGCTGTCCAGCGTCGCCTGCGGCAAGGGATCGCGGCTTTCCTCGATCGCGGCCAAGCCACCCTGTTGGATGTCCCATTCGAACGGAGAGCCGAGCGCTTCGAGAATGTCGACGGCCGATTTCACGATCTCGGGGCCGATACCATCGCCTGGAATGAGCGTAGCGGGCCGCTTCTGCAGTGATTTAGCTGTGGTCATCGCAAATCCCCATGAATGAAACGGCGTTTTCAGCCGGCGTCCTTCGAAACGTTGGCCCCCTCGTTCAATGGACCTGCTCCTGCACGGTCTCGGCGTGGCGTTGCGGATTTCGGCCCAGCGCCAGCACCATGATGCACCCCGCGCCGGACAGAGCGGCAAGCGGCAACAGCCCCAGTGAGTAGCTGCCGGTAGCGTCCTTGATCACGCCAAGAAGATAGCTCCCCAGAAATCCGCCGATGTTTCCGATCGCGTTGACCTGGGCGATCGCAGCGGCGGCAACGCCAGCCGACATCCATTCCGTGGCAAGCGCCCAGAACGGCCCCTTGACGATGTAGGTGGCCGTGACGGAGACACACAGCAACAGGACGACCGGAAGCAGCGCGCTGGTGAATGGAGCGACCGAAAGGCTGATCGCCAAAAGCAGCAGCGGAATCGCGGTGTGCCAGGTTCGCTCGCGCGTGCGATCCGAATTCCGGCCCCAGAGCACCATCAGCACCGATGCAATTCCGAACGGGATGGAATTGACCAATCCGGTTTCCATGTTGCTCAGGCCGAACGACTTGATGATCTGGGGCTGCCACAGCGAAAGAACCTGGCTCGAGCCGGACGCGCCGGCATAGATCAGCGAGGCGGCGAGAACATATTTGTTCGACACGACCTGCCAAAGCGACAAATGCGCCGCGGCCTTTTTCGGCGAAGAAGTGTCGGCGGCCAGTCGATTGGCCAGCCAGTTGCGCTGCGCATCGGTGAGCCATCGCGCATTGGCAGGCCCGTTGGGCAGCACGAAGAACGAGGCGATGCCGAGAAGTACCGCAGGTACTGCCTCCAGCACGAACATCCACTGCCAGCCGTGATAGCCGAGATATCCCTCAAGCTGCAGCAACGAGGCGGAAATCGGCGAGCCGAGGAAACTCGAGATCGGAATCGCAACCATGAAGATCGCGACGATCCGGCCGCGGTATTCGGCGGGAAACCAATAGGTCAAGTAGAGAATGACGCCCGGAAAGAACCCTGCCTCGGCAGCCCCCAGCAGCATTCGCACGAGATAAAACGAGTTTGGCCCCACCACCAGCGCCATGCATGCGGCGACGATGCCCCATGTGATCATGATCCGCGCGATCCAGAGCCGGGCTCCCACCTTCTCCATCGCCAGATTGCTCGGCACCTCGCAAAGGACATAGGTGATGTAGAACAGCCCTCCTCCGAGGCCGAACGCGGCCGACGAGAGGCCGATATCCTGGTTCATTTGCAGCGCGGCGAAACCGGCGTTGACGCGGTCGACGAACGCGATGAAGTAACAGACCATCAGGAAGGGAATGATGCGGAACGTCACCTTCCGCATCGTTTCCTTTTCAATGTGCGATGGCCGCGCAGCAGTTGAAGTCATGGCGTCCTCTCTCCTCCCGCAGATCTGAAGCCGGTCTATTTTTCCGATGCCGCGAAGGGATCGAGACCCGCTTTTTTCGGGGTCGGAGCGGCTGCAGCTGAAGCGAGGAAGGCAATGAGAGCCCGTCCGGCTTCCGGCTGACTGGCACTGGAGGTTATGCCTGCAGAAAAGATCGTGATTTTCTGGACGTCTGGCGGGAGCGGCCCGACAAGATCGGCTCCAGCGATCGGCAGAAGCTCACTGATCTGTTGAAAGCCGAGTTCGGCGTCACCGCGCGCAACAACACTCGCGACCGGCTCAGCCGGAATCATTTTGGCTTTGGCCTTCATCTCGGCGGCAATCCCGAGACGCTTGAACAGCTCGTTGCCGACATAGACGCCGCTGGCGCTATCGGAGTACGCGACCGACTTCGCGTTCAACAGTGCCTGTTTCAATGCATCAGGCGTACCGATGTCAGGCTTTGGCGTGCCGGCGCGTACCGCGATCCCGATCGGCGAGCGTACCAGGTCGACCCGGCTGGTTCCGACCGCCCTGCCCTGCTCGATCATTTCGCCAAGCGCGTCGCCGACCATGATGAGCACGTCCGCTGCCTCCCCGCGTGCCAGTCGCACGGGGATGGCATTCTCCGTCCTACCCATCGAAGGGCCATAGGCCGTGACGACCGTGTTTCCCGTCGCGCGTTCAAATTGCGGTACGAGTTCCTTATAAGGCGTCGCCAAGCCTCCCGAGATCATGACCCTGACCTCGGACGCCCCGGCTAGTCCCGCCGCGGCCGTCAAAACAATCAGCAAGCTCAGCGCAACTAGCCTGCGCACGACGATTGTCATCGGCAATTTCCTTCGATGCAATTATTCGGGGACTGTGCTTGCTCGATGACGGTCGACGTCATCGAGTACTTTGGTGGTCACGTCCCTATCACCGTCTCGGCCGAATTGGCCCCGGATAGCGCGCGTCGTTCCTGCGGCCTGTAAACGAGGTACGTCCCGGCCAGACCACAGAGTGCTGCCGCGCTCATCCAATATCCCGGCGACGCATTGTCACCAGTGGCAGCGATCAGCCAGGTGCAGATCGCTGCCGTAAACCCACCGAACGTCGTTGCCAGACTATAGGCGAGGGAGAATCCCGACGTTCGTACACCCACCGGCATGACTTCGGTCAATGCGACGATCATCGCGCCGTTGTAGCTGGCGTAGATGAAAGACAACCAAAGCAGGACCGTCAACATCTTCGGGAATGTCGGGCCGGCGGCCAACCAGGAAAGCGCGGGATATGCAGTCAGAAATGCCAAAGTCGAAAAGGCGATGAGGATCGGCCGACGACCAATCCGATCGGACAACGAGCCCATGATGGGAAGCCAGATGAAGTTCGATATTCCCACGCAAATCGTCACGATCAGGCCGTCAGCCGCGGTCAGCTTGAGGACCGATTTGCCGAACGTCGGCGTGTAGACGGTAATGAGGTAGAACGACACCGTGGTCATGATCACCATCATCATCCCGGCAAGAACAATGCTCCAGTTTGCGAGGATGGAGCGATAGATCTCGCGGGGTGTCGGATGATGCTTCCGCGCCAGGAATTCATCGGTTTCCTGCAGCGAGCGTCGAATAAAGAATACGAAAGGAACGATCAGGCAGCCGATGAAGAACGGAATGCGCCAGCCCCAATCGTCAAGCTGCGCCGGTGCAAGCCAAGCATTCAGAGCGAAACCCAGCGAGGCCGAGACGATGATCGCGACCTGTTGACTTGCCGATTGCCAGCTGGCGTAAAAACCCTTCTTTCCCGGTGTGGCCATTTCCGAGAGATAGACGGAAACACCACCAAGCTCGACGCCAGCCGAGAAGCCCTGCAGCAGGCGTCCAATCAAGACGAGAATCGGGGCCAATATGCCAATGGTTGCATAACTTGGCACGAACGCGATGAGCACCGTCCCGGCAGCCATGATGGACAATGTAACGATCAGGCCTTGGCGCCGGCCGATCCGATCCACGTAGGCGCCGAGGATGATGGCGCCGAGCGGACGCATCAGAAAGCCTGCGCCAAACGCGACAAAGGTCAGCAGCAGTGACGCGTATTCATTTTCCAGCGGGAAGAATGCTTTGGCGATGTACGACGCGTAGACGCCTGACAGAAAGAAATCGAACATCTCAAGAAAGTTGCCACTGGTGACGCGGAGCACCATGCCAAGCTTCGACTGTCCGGTGGTAGCCGTCATGCCGTCCTCCCTTTTTATCGTTTGTGATTCTTTGTCTTGTTCACCCGTCTGGCAGGTGTTGCAAACTTGATCGCGGCCGGATTGACCGATACGCGAGGCGCTATCGTTCAAGCTAGGCTGCCCCACCGTATATCAGCTGCCTGTCACCAACCTGTCGCTGATGCACCCTGCAGGAAAATCTGGTCGAAGTCGGAGTGAAGACGGTGCGCTTGGCGAGCCGGCAGATATGGGGTTTCTCTCGGATGTTATTCCGTTCGAAATCCAAATCCGTGGATTTCTATCGATCCTGCAATGCGCGGCGCCACTCTTTGAGAAAGCTCGCTCGTTTTGCTTGATCGAGATAGGTGAGCAATTCCGCACCAATATGGATCGGCTTGACCGCGTTGCTGCGATCCGCAGGTATCACACCTTCCGCACCGAGACCGAGGCGCACAGGACCGACCGACCGGGCCAGGAGAAATTTCTGGCCGCGCTCCGAAAGCAAGTAATCAAGAAACAGTTTCGCGGATTCCGGGTGCGGCGCGGTGACCGGTATGAAGGCTATGCGCGACATCAAGGTGATGTAGTCGGCAGGAAACACTATTCCGATTGAGGCATCTTCCTTGGCCCGTTCGATCGCGTAAGACCCTATCATATTGTAGGCAATCAGATGCTCGCCGGATGAAATTCGATCAAGCACCGTTCCGGTGGTCGAGTAGAGCTTGATACCGGCGCCGCCGAAGGCACGGACCAAATCCCACGTCGTCCTGGTGATTCCGGCATCGCGCGTGATGAACAGGAATCCGGTCCCGCTCTGCTCCGGGTCATAGGTTGCGATCTTGCCCCGATAGGTGTCAGGCTTTCGGCTTAGAAGGCTCTTCAGATCAGCGCGGGTTCGGGGAACGTCGGACTCCGCAACGAGGTTCTTGTTATAAACAATGACAATCGGCTCCGCCGTGATGGCATAGGCTTCATCTTTCCAGATGGCCCAATCCGGGATATGCGCAATTTCCTTCGACACATAGGGTTGAGCATAGCCGTCGTTGACGAGCTTGATCTGCAGATCCATCGCGGAGCTCCAGACAATGTCTCCGGGTGCTGCGCTGGAAGTCGAGGGATCCACGACTTGATTGTAGATATCGTTCGAGTTGATCTTTGTATGGACGATCTCGATGCCCGGATGGCCTGCCCGGAAATCGGCAAGCAGGTCGGCGACGTCCGCGTCCTGGGTCGTCGATACGATGTTGAGTTGCTCTCGAGCTCCGGCGGTAGCGGATGCTTGCCCTTTGAGAGGGCCGAGCTGCGCCTGCTCCGACATGGCAGGCCACGCCAGCAAGATTCCAACGCACAAGGCCAAGGCTTTGGCAGCCCCCATCGTGACGTTTCCTCGTCGATGAGCCGCTTTGCGGACTTTAGTTTGTTCAGGACTGCAGCCACTTCTACAGCAGCGCACAATCAGGCCCAACTTGAGCTTTCACCATCACGCTTGGCAAGAGGAAAGCTCACGGAAACCCGCAGGCCCCGGCCTTCCGGGCCAGGTGCAAGCACGATATGAGCCCCGAGACGGTCCGACAACGCTTTCACGATGGCCAGTCCAAGGCCGCTGCCCTCAGGGCCGTTCGCCATCGGAATCCGATAAAAGCGTTCGAACACACGGGCCAGATGGGCCTCCGGAATTCCCGGACCGGTATCCTCGACTTCAATCCGCGCGGTCGTGGCGTCAACAACCGCGCGAACCAGGACCAACCCGCCGGGTCGGTTGTAGCGGATGGCATTGTCGATCAGGTTTGCCAGCAATTCGCCAATCAGGACGGTATTGCCGGCGATGACCGCGGGACCGTCAAATCGATCGAACTGGACGTCGATATCGCGCGCGAAAGCCTGGGGGGCTCGCTCCGACAGGACATTGAAGGCGACCTCGTTCAGGTCGACGTTCTCCGCGGCCGGTTGCGCAATGTTCTGCTCGTCGGCCCGCGCCAGTGTCACGAGCTGCCCGAGCAGCCGTTCAAGGCGGTTGATGGCGTTATCGACCTCGTTGAGAGCAGATTGGCCCGCCGGCGTCTCCGACCCCAGGCGTCGCACCAGATCGAGATGCGTCCGCAATATCGCCAACGGCGTTCGCATCTGATGCGAGGCATCGGCGGTGAACCGGCGCACCAGTCCAATGGCCAGATCCAGCCGCTGTAGCAGGGAATTTACCGCAAGCGCCGGTGCTAAAGCTTCCTGCGGCACCCGGGAAAGGTCGAGCGGACTGAGATTCGGACCGCCCTGAATACCGCGCGCGTCGATTTCTTGCTTGAGTTCGCCAAGCGGCCTCAGGCCTCGATCGACCGCGTACCAGCCGAGGCAAGCGATGAGGCTAATCAACCCGGCCTCGAGCATCGCCAGTCCGATCAGCATTTCACGTTCGACGACGCGGCGGGCCTGCACCGTTTCGGCCACTGCGACGAGGACCAGCCCTGGCCTGCCGTAGACCTGCCGCGCCTGCGCGCCGATACGAACCGTCTTGCCGCGATACGCACCATCTCGATGGCCGGTTTCGCCAGCCTTCAATCGATCGAAGCCCGCCAATGGAAGATCCTTGTACCCGGTGATCAATTCGCCGAGGTAAGTCACGCTGTAGTAAATGCTATCGTGCGACTGGCTTTCCAGCATGCCGAGCGCAACCTGCGGCAAGTCGACGGTCAGTTCGCCATCTTCCACGCCGACACGTTCGGCGATGGCGAGAACCGACCCATCGAGCAACCGGTCATGGACTGTCTGGACAACGCGCTGGATCAGCAACATGCCGCCGATTCCAAGCACGATCGCCAATACAATGGCGGGCGCCACCAGATTGGTGAGGAGCGTTCGCCTCAACGACGGCCGCCAGGTGGCGATCACTATACCTCCAGCAGATACCCTAGCCCGCGGACGGTGCGGATCCGCGGCCCGTCGGGACCGAGTTTCTGGCGAACGCGACCAACATAGAGTTCCGCCGCGTTCGGCGCTACCGCCTCGTCGAAGCCAAATACCTCCGCGATCAGACGCTCCTTGGACACGACTTTGCCGGCGCGGGTCATCAGCACTTCCAACACGGCAAACTCGCGCCGTCGCAACTCAAGCGGCCGGCCGCTCAGCGTAATCGTGCCCGCGGCGCGGTCGTACGCGAGCGGGCCACAGATCAAGGTCGGATTGGGCAGCCCCTGCCCCCTTCTCACGAGCGCACGGACGCGGGCATCAAACTCGGCGATATCAAACGGCTTGGAGAGGTAATCGTCGGCGCCGAGATCGAGCCCGCTGACCTTGTCGCCGACCGTATAACGGGCAGTCAAAATCATGACCGGAACGGTTGACCCCGCCTGCCGTATCTTGTGCAGGACTCCGAAACCCGACACGTTCGGCAAGTTGATGTCCAGGATGATGAGGCTGTAGGGTTCCAGCAACGCGGTCTGCGCCGCCGAGGCCCCGTCAGCCTCGATATCGACGGCGAACCCGGACAGCTTGAGCCGCTCGGCAAGGCCCCGCGCCATGGCGGCATCGTCCTCGACAATCAGAATCCTCACAGAACAAGCCCTTGCGTTCGCACCACCCGTGCGAGGGAGACGTCACCGTGAGGCTAGAAGGACAGTATCGAAAGATCAAATCGGAGCTTCCTCGCGGATACTAGGTCCTGGCGCAGACAGAAATCACTCGCGCGCGGCCTGTATTGCTCCTGACCAGCGATGTCGACGCAGTCTTGGCTCCAAACACAAACACATCGAGCGCAGATTCCGCCCTGCTCCCTTTCGAGAGCCCTTTGCGCGATTCAGATCGAGGTCGCTCAAATGGCGACTTCGGACTTTCCAGGATCTCCCAGTGCACGCATCGTGCACACGTCACTCTCTAACCAATTGGAAAACCTAAACTCTCGCTCCAATCCATGCTGGTCCCTGCAGCAACCGAGGCCCAACCAGATCCAATCAGAGACGGTGTCTCCCACCAAGGACAGGCCATCGCCCCCGCGCACGAGCGGCACAGTTGAGCAGCAATGTGTTGAGCTCGATCAGATCAGGCTTGACCTGCCGCGGCTAAGAATGTCGCCGGCACCTTTAGCGCCGACGATCCTGCCGTGTTCGTACACCACCCGGCCACGGGCGATCGTCGTTACCGGCCATCCCGTGACGTCGAAGCCTTCCCATGGCGTGTAATCCGAACCATGATGCAGATCGGCCTGCCGAATAGGTTTCTTCAATTTGGGGTCCCACAGCACGATATCCGCATCGAAGCCGACGCCGATCGAGCCCTTGCGCGGATAGAGGCCGTAGATGCGCGCATGGTTGGTCGCGGTCAGCTCGACGAATTTCTGCAGGCTGATTCGCCCCTTCGACACGCCCTCGGAGAACAGGATCGGCAGCCGGGTCTCGACACCCGGAATGCCGTTCGGCACCCAGCGGAACGAGGTGCGGCCGTTCGGCGTCAGTTTGCCCTTGGGATCGTCGTAGCGGAACGGGCAGTGATCGGACGAGAAGGTCTGGAATACGCCCGTGGTGATGCCCTCCCAGATCGCCTGCTGGCTTTCCGCGTCCCGCGGTGGCGGCGAGCAGACGTATTTCGCGCCTGACATGTCCATGTTCAGGCCCTTCATGTCATCGGCCGTCAGCGTAATGTATTGCGGGCAGGTCTCGGCATGAACAGGCAATCCGCGCTGCTGGGCCCAGCGCACCTGCTCCATCGCCTCACGGCCGGAGACGTGCACGATCATGATGGGAACGCCGACCACCTCGGCATGACTGATGGCGCGATGCGTGGCTTCGCGCTCGACCGCCTGTGGCCGCGACACGCCATGGAAATATGGGGCGATATGCCCCTCTCGCTCGAGTTTTGAGGTGAGAAAACGGATGGCGTCGTAACCCTCGCAATGGACCATCACCAGCGCTTCCTCGCGGCGCGCGACCTCGAAGACCTCGAGCAGCTGCTGGTCGCTGAGCACGAGGTCATCATAGGTCATGAACACCTTGAACGAGGTGTAGCCGTCCTTGACCAGCGCCGGCAGCTCCTGCCCGAGCACGACCGCGGTCGGATCGGAGATGATGAGATGGAACGCCGCGTCGATATAGCACTCGCCTTCGGCGAGCTTGCGGTAGTTCTCGACGCAGGCCCGCAGCGACGTGCCTTTCTCCTGAAGCGCAAACGGGAGGACCATAGTGTTGCCGCCGGCGGCTGCCGAACGGGTCGCCGAGGCGAAGTCGTCGGCCATCACCACGTCGGGGCCGGAGGCCTGCGAGATGTGGACATGGCTGTCGATCCCGCCCGGCAGCGCCAGCAGCCCGGTCGCGTCGATCTCGCGGGCAGCACTCTCGATATGATCGGCAATGCTGACGATGCGGCCGTCGTGAATGCCGATATCGGCGCGGAACTCGTCGCTGGCCGTCACGATAGTTCCGCCGCGAATAGCGAGATCGAGCTGCGTCACGGGAGTTTCCATCACTTGATGACCGTCGATGTCTGGAAGATCCGGCCCCAATCGGCAAGAGCCCCGGCGTCGCCGCCGGCGAGCTCCAGGGTTCGCCACAGCGTGACCGCGACTGAATCGAGCACCGCGACATTCAATTCCCGTTCGAGCGAGGCCGCCAGCACGGCGCCGTCGAGGTTGGTGCAGAGGATGACGACAGCATCAGCGCCGTCAGCCGCCACCGCGCGGATCATGCCAGCAATGGTCGCAGGCGCGACCTCGCCGAACGAGAAATTGTCGCGCAGTCCGAGGTGCCGCTCCGTGTGCGGGGCGATGCCCTCCTCGGCCCAGACGTCGCCGATCCGCCGCTGTACGTCGTCGGTATAGGGCGATACGAGACCAACGCGCTTGGCGCCGAGCGCACGGGCGGCATCGATGCAGGCAAGCGTCGACGTTGTCGCAGGCACGCCTGTGCGCGCCGTGATTGCCTCGCAAAGGCTCCGGTCGCGGCTGATGCCGAGCCAGCTTGCGGACGTGCCGTTCCAGGCGACGGCATCAACCTTCGCGTCGGCGAGCAGGTCCGCCGCCGGCAGCATCACCGAGGCATCGAACTGGTTCAGCGCGGCGGTGTCGAGCGCGACCTCGGTGACCCGGAAGCGCGAGAAATGCGCAGTGACGCCGTCGACGCCGGCGAGCATCGCGCTGGTGACGGGCTCCAGCACCGAATTGGAGGAGGGCGTGATCATGCCGAGGCGTTTGCGCATAATTGACATCGATCGCAGTCGCTCCGTTGCGGCGAAAGCGCTCCTTCGCTTCCTCAAAAGATCATCCGCGTCCGCATCCGTCGACGCAACCCGCAATCTGCATGCTGCATACAATTTATTCGATATGCATGTGTTTTGAGCCGCATACGTCTTCCATTTGGGCACCTCACATGAAGGAAATTAGCTAGGATCGCACGTCAGCAGGAAGGTCGGCGTGCAGCAGAAATCCGAACCGGTTACGGGACGAAAGTCGCCCAAACTCAAGCGGATGGGCCTGCATGAGCGCGCGGCTGCGCGGATGCGGGCGATGATCATTCGCGGCGAGCTGCCGCCGGGATCGCAGACCCAGGAAACTAGGCTGTCGAAGGAGCTCGGCGTGTCGCGCACGCCGCTGCGCGAGGCGATGAAGGTGCTGGCTGCGGAGGGATTGATCGAGCTGCGCCCCAACCGCAGCCCGCGCATCGCGGGCCTCGCGCTCGACGGCATCTCCGAATTATTCGAGGCGCTGGCCGGCATCGAGCGGCTGGCCGCAGAGCTTGCCGCGGAGCGCGCCACCGAGCGCGATCTCGCCCGACTGCGCACGCTTCAGACCCGCATGGAAGGTCATCATCGCAACGGCAAGCTCGACGAGTACTTCGCCATCAACGGCGAGATCCACAACACCATCGTCCGCATGGCGCGCAACACGCCGTTGCGGGAAGCGCACGAGACGCTGATCTCCCGCGCCGAGCGCGCACGTTACCTCGCGCTCGGCGCCGACCGGCGCTGGAGCAATTCGGTCGACGAGCACGCCGGCATCCTTGCCGCGCTCGAGGCGCGCGATAGCGAAACCGCAGGACGCCTGCTCGGCGCCCATGTCCGGCGCACCGGCACAGCTCTGCTCGAAGTGATCGGCACCTCTCAAGCCAAGCAGACGGCGGCGTAATCATGAAGCTGCTGCTGCTCAACCCGAACACCAGCACCGCTGTCACCCAGTTGATGACGGATGTCGGGCAGCGCGCGGCTTCGCCCGGGACCGAGCTGATCCCCTGCACCGCGACCCGCGGCGTGCCCTACATCTCGACGCGCACCGAGGCGCAGATCGGCGGCACTATCGCACTGGAAATGCTGGCCGAGCAGCACCGCAAGGTCGACGCCGCGATCATCGCCGCCTTCGGCGATCCCGGCCTGTTCGCCGCGCGCGAAACCTTCGACATTCCCGTGGTCGGCATGGCGGAAGCGGCGATGCTGACCGCCTGCATGGCCGGACGCCGCTTCGCAATCGTCACCTTCGCCCAGGCGCTCGGCCCCTGGTACGAGGAATGCGTCCGCGCCCACGGGCTGTGGGATCGCTGCGCCGGTATCCGCATGCTCGATACGCCGTTCCAGGCGATCTCGGAGGTCGGCACCGAGAAGGAAGATGTGCTTGTCGGACTTGCTCAGCGTGCGATCGTCGAGAACGACGCCGATGTTTTGATTTTCGCGGGCGCGCCACTTTCGGGCCTTGCAGAGCGCGTCGCCGAACGGATCCCCGTTCCCGTCGTCGATCAGGTCGTCGCCGCAGTGAAGCAAGCGGAAGCGCTGGTGGCGCTACGCCTGCGCAAGGCAACTGCAGGCACCTACCGCCGCCCCGCCGCCAAACCCACCCTTGGCCTTGCCGATGCGCTCGCCGCTCGGCTCGAGCACCGCGACAGCTAGGGGAGCTTCGGCCAGCGATGAGAAAAACCGAATTCGTTCTCGATGGCACGGCCGAAGGCAAACAGGCGGGATTCGCATCCCGGTGGGGCAATGATCTGGATGCCGAACGGCAGCTCGCTCTCCGCTCGCGGCGCCGGCAGGGTCAGCACCGGGAAACCAACCAGCGACACGATGAAAGTGACGGCGAGATAGTCGATCGGGGTCTCCAGCACTGCGCCGTCGATCGCGGTGACATCGCTGATTTCGTTCGGCCAGGGCAAGACGGACGCCGCCGGCGCAACCAGGAAATCGGCGCGAGTGAACAGCTCGCGAAAGCTGCGGTAGATCGCGGTGCGGCGCCGTTCGGCGTTGAGATAGTCCTCAGCCGCGAGCTTTGCGCCCGCTTCGATGTTCCAGATCACGGTAGGCGTGAGTTCTGTGCGGCGCGTCCTCAGCAGCTCGCCACAACCGTTGGCAATGTGTGCGGCGCGCAGCGTCCGAAAAGCCTCGATAGCACCGCCGCAATGGGGCGACGACGGCACGAGATCGGCAACGCGCGCGAGCGCCTCGCAGGCGGTGCCGAAGCGGGCTCGAACATCGCGCGCAACCGGCGCGACGCCGAAATCGGGCGTCACTGCAATTCTGGGACGCCTTGCGACCAGCCGACCGTCGCTGACGACGCCGACCGAAATCGGATCATTCGCGTCGCCTCCTCCACAGATCGACAGCGCAAGTTCGAGATCGTCGACGCCGCGGGCCAGAAAACCGTGGGAGGCCAGCATGTCCCAGCCGAGCGGGCGCCGCGGCGACGGAATCCGGCCGGGCGTCGGCCGGATCGAAGCGACGTCGCAAAAACTTGCGGGCGTGCGCACGGAGCCGCCGAAATCGGTGCCATGGGCCAGCGGCACCATGCCGGCCGCGACCGCAACCGCGGAGCCGCCGGACGACCCGCCGGAGGTCAGCGCGGGATCGAACGGATTACGGGTCGGTCCGCACAATTTGTTGGTGCAGACCGCACCGAAGCCGAATTCCGGCGTGTTGGTCTTGCCCAGGATGATCGCGCCGGCACGCCGCAGCCGCGCGACCACGAGATCGTCTTCGGCGGGGACGTGATCACGAAACAGAACCGACCCATGGGTGGTCGTAAGCCCCGCCGTGTCCGTGAGGTCCTTGATTCCTACGGGCACGCCGTGCAGTGGGCCCATCGGCGCGGGCGCGGCATCGCAGATTTGCGCGGCACGGTGGGCGCCCTCCGCATCGACAGTCATAAATGCCGCCAATTGCACGTCTCGGTGCGCAATCCGTTCGAGATGCGCCTCGACAACCTCGCGCGACGACAGCTCGCCCTTCGCGATGGCGCGCGTGAGGGCCGTGGCGGTGAGATCGCAAATCGATGTCATCGCTCCACAATGCCAAACCTCGCAGCGAAAAGCGACCGGCGCGGGCACGAGACTTGCTTTCTTCCTCGGGACAGTGGGAGGCAACATCATGGCTGAAGCGCAAGGCGGCCGATCGCTCGTCGTCGACGCCGTTACCCACCGCTATCCGAGCGGCGCGCTCGCGGTCGAGAACATCAATCTCGACATCAAGGGTGGCGAGATCATCGCCCTGCTCGGCCCCTCCGGCTGCGGCAAGACCACCCTGCTGCGAATCATCGCCGGCTTCATCGCGCAGACGCAAGGGCGGATCATCATCGGCGACGACATCGTCGACGCGCTGCCGCCGAACCGTCGCGCGGTCGGCATTGTGTTCCAGAACTACGCACTATTCCCCCATCTCAGCATCAGCGAGAACGTCGCTTACGGGCTTGCCGCGCGCGGCGTCGACAAGACGACCCGCCAGCGCGAAGCGCAGCGCCTGCTGGATCTGGTGCAGTTGCCGACCATGTCGGAACGGTTGCCACGGCAGCTCTCCGGCGGCCAGCAGCAGCGCGTGGCGCTCGCTCGCGCACTGGCGATCAAGCCGTCGATCCTGTTGCTCGACGAGCCCTTTGCCGCGCTCGACAAGAATTTGCGGCTGGACATGCAGATCGAGGTCAAGCGGCTCCAGCGCGTCTCCGGCATCACCACGGTGATCGTGACCCACGACCAGGAAGAAGCGCTGTCGATGGCCGACCGCGTCGCGGTGCTGAGCCACGGCAAGCTCGAGCAGTTCGGATCGCCATCGGACGTCTATGACCGGCCGCAGACGCTGTTCGTGAACACCTTCGTCGGCGCCAGCAATCGCATGCCCGGCGTGGTCGTCTCGGCGGATCGGACGGCAGCAAAAGTCCGTCTCGACGCCGGCGCGGAAATCATCGCGCGTCCCGCCGGCGGCGCTCTCACCGAAGGCGGCCGCGTCACCGTCTGTATCCGACCCGAGCATCTGCAATTCGTCGGCGACGAGACCGGCTTTGCCGGCGTGGTCGGCATGTCGCTGCCGTTAGGAGCCACCGTGGTCCACGAGGTCACCACCGCCGACGGCTCCGGCGTCAAGATCTCACAGGCGCGCATCGGCGAGACGCGCACGCTCGAGAGCGGCGCCGCGGTGCGCCTCGCGCCGCTCGCCCCGTCGCTCGCCAACGCTTTTCCTGCAACGCTTTAGATCCAGTCTTTGTCCAGAGGGAGTTCGACATGATTATGAACCGCCGAAGCCTGATGACGACCGCACTCACACTCGGTGCCATGAAGGCGTTTCCCGGATTGAGCTATGCCCAGGCCCGCCCGCTGGTGTTTGCGACCTTCACCGGAAGCTGGGAGGAGGCGCACAAGGCCGTGCTGGTGCCGGCCTTCCGTAAGGCCAACGCGGACGCCGCGATGGTGCTCGACCCCATGCTCTCGGTTGACCAGATCGCCAAGGTGAACGCCGCCAAGGCCAATCCGCCGATCGACGTCATGCTGCACGATCCCGGCCCGGCGCTGGTCGCGATCGGTCAGGATCTGGTCGAGCCCTACCCCGTCGAGAAGAGCGCCTATTACAAGGACCTCATCGCCGAGGCGCAGGAGCCGATGGGCCCTGCCCCGTTCTTCCAGGTCGTCGGCCTCACCTACAATCCGGAAGCGGTCAAGACGCCGCCCACCTCCTGGGCCGATCTGTGGAAGCCCGAGTTCAAGGGCCGCGTCGGCATCACCAACCTCAACTCGACGCTCGGGACCGGCTGGCTGGTCGAGATCGCCAAGATGCGCGGCGGCTCGGAAGCCAATGTCGATCCCGGCTTCAAGGCGATCGAGGAGCTGAAGCCCAATCTCGCCGCGGTCGCCGCCAATCCCGGCGCGCTCGCCACACTGTTCCAGCAGGGCCAGATCGACATCTCGCCCGGCAATTTCAACGCCATCCAGATCCTGAAAGCGCGCGGCGTGCCGGTCGAGTTCGTGGCCCCTAAGGAAGGTGCCATCGCCTTCAAGACCACGATCCACATCGTCAAGAACTCGCCCAACCGCGAGCTCGCCTTCAAGCTGATCGAGGCGTCGTTGACGCCCGAGGTGCAGACCACGCTGATGAACCCGCCCTATCTGATCGTGCCGACCAATTCCAAGGTGGCGATGGGCGGCGAGATCGCGCGCGTGCTCGCCAAGGATACCGCCGAGCTGAAGCAGAAATTCGTGTTCCAGGACTGGAAGAAGATCAACGAGCAGCGCTCGGCCTGGATCGAGCGTTTCAACCGCGAGATCAAGATCTAAGAGCTTCAGGGACCTGACCATGGGCGCAGCACCGGCACCACGGGACGTGACCTCCTACGGGATGGGATTGGCAGTGCCGCTGGCGCTGTTCTTCCTGGTCTTCTTCGTGGCGCCGCTGCTGCAACTGCTCTGGCTGTCGCTCCACAACGACACGGCCGCGCTCCATTGGGGGCTCGGCCAATATTTGCACTTCCTCACCGACCCCTTCAGCCTCAGCGTGCTCGGCTCGACGCTGCTGCTGGGGGCGGAGGTGACTACCGTCTGCCTCGTGCTCGGCTTTCCCATCGCCTGGCTCTACCAGCGGGTCGGGCCGCGGCTTCAGACCATCATCATCCTGATCGTGCTGCTACCGCTCCTGACCAGCGTCGTGGTGCGCACCTTTGCCTGGATCGTCATTCTCGGCCGCCAAGGCATTATCAACGCGACGCTGCAATCGCTTGGCATCATCAATTCGCCCTTGAAGCTGCTCTACACCCAGTTCGGCGTGGTGCTCGCGCTGGCGCAAGTGCAAATGCCGCTGATGACGTTGCCGCTGATCACTGCGCTCAACCGGATCGACTCCAATTTCGACGATGCCTCCTGCTCGCTCGGCGCCGGAAGCTGGCGCACCTTCTTCAAGATCGTTCTGCCGCTGTCGCTGCCCGGCGTGATCGCCGGCTGCACGCTGACCTATGCCGCCGCCATCACCGCTTTCATCACCCAGTCGCTGATCGGCGGGGGACAGATGCTGTTCATGCCGATGTATCTCTATCAGCAGGCCTCCACGCTGCAGAACTGGCCGTTTGCATCCGCGATCTCGATCATCTTCCTGCTCGCCGTGCTCGCGGTCGTCTCCGTCTTCACTACGCTGGGCCGCCTGTCGCGCGGCTATGGAGGCGCCTGATGAGCGGGCGCAAGCGTACCCTGGAGGCGTTCAGCTTCGAGCTGGTCATGACCGTGGTCGCGATCGTCGCGCTGGTCATCATCATCGCGCCGTCGCTGGTGGTGCTGACCGTCTCCTTCACCAGCGGCTTTTCGCTGCGTTTCCCGCCGCCGGGCTATTCGCTGCGCTGGTACGCCGAATTGTGGAACGCCTGGCAGCTGCACTTCGCGGCCAAGAACAGCCTCATCGTGGCGGTATGGGCGACGGGACTGTCCGTGGTGCTCGGCGTTGCCGCAGCGCTCGCGATCTCGCGCTCGCCGAAGCTGTCGGCGCGGCTGCTCGATTCCCTGTTCATGTCCCCTCTGGTGCTGCCGGCGCTGGCCTTCGGTCTCGCCGCGTTGATGCTGTTCTCGCTGGTCGGACTGCCGGTGTCGCCGCTGACATTGGTGATCGGCCATACCGTGGTGTGCGTGCCCTATGTCGTGCGCAACACGATTGCGGCGCTGGCCCAGCTCGAGCCGACCCTGCTGGAAAGTTCGGCCGTGCTGGGCGCCAGCCGCATCTACACGTTCCGGCGCATCGTGCTGCCGCTGATCCGGCCGGGCATCATCGCGGGCGCCTTCATCGCCTTCATGTCGTCGTTCGACAACGTGCCGGTGTCGCTGTTCCTGCGCGATGCCGCCACCGACATGCTGCCGATCCGGATGTGGCAGGACCTCGAGGGCAAGCTCGACGTCACCATCGCCGCGCTGTCGGGCGTGCTGATCATTGCGACCGTCGCGCTGGTCGCGATCATGGAGCGCGTCACGGGGTTGTCGCGGCGGCTGACCAACTGATCAGGCGCCGCGGAACAGCGAATAGCCCCAGCGCGTGAATTTCAGCGGCAGGTGAAAATGCTCGTCAACATTCTTGATGCGAAAGCGGAACGGCGTCACCGTGAGAAACCCGTCGCGCTCGCCAAAGAACTCGCCGAGATGAAACAGGACCTCGTACTCGCCTGCCGTCACGCCCGCGCCCTGCGCAACGGGATGATCGAGCACGCCGTTGGCAGCAAGCCGTCCGTCGGCGACGCGCAGCGAGTCCGGATCGATCCGCCAGATCTCGACACGCAGACCCTGCGCCGGGCGTCCGCTCGCCACATCGACCGCGTGAATGGAAATGCCGCCTGCCACGATGTTCCTCCAACGAACGCAGCACCATGGTAGACGCAAACACGGCCGTTCGGCCAGCGCCGGCATTGTTGCCGGCGCTTGGCGCCATGACCTCGCTGCAGGCGCTGGTGGCGCTGGCTCTGTTCGCGCCGGGCGTGGTGGCACCGCGCGCCCATATCGAGGTCTGGCAGCTCTCGATGTTTTCCTGCGCCGTGTTCGCCGTCGGCATTCCCGCCTCGTTCTGGGGCGGCGGCTTCATCGCCCGCCTGGGCTCGCTACGCATCGCGAGCCTCTGCGCGGCGGCGATCATCGCCAGCATGGCGCTGGCTTCGCTCGGCTCGACGGCCGCCCTGCTCGCAGCCGGCCTCTGTCTTGGCCTCGCCTTCGGACCGGAGACCCCCGCAAGCGCGGCGCTGCTGGCACGGCTCGTGACGGCCGAGCGGCGCGCGTTCGTGTTCTCGGTTCGCCAGACCGGAAACCAGATCGGCGCGGTCTGCGGCTCGCTGGTTCTGCCCGTGATCGCAATCTCGCTGGGACCGGCCTGGTGCTACGCAGTCGTCGGCGCCTGTGCGCTGCTGGCGACAGCATGGTTCGAGCGCCTGCGGCCGGCCTACGCCGTGAAGGTCGTTCCACTGCCAGAGCTTGGCCTTCGAACGCGGCTGGCACTGGTGACCGCGGACCGGCGCATCGCAATGCTGGCGCTGGCCTCGATGCCGTTCAGCGCGATGCAGGTGTCGCTCAATACGGTCTTCGTCACGCTCGGCACCCGCGAACTCGGCCTCAGCCATGTCGAGGCCGGCATGGCGCTTGCCTGCGCCCAGGCCGGCGGGCTGGTCGGCCGGCTCGGCTGGGGCCTCGTCGCAATGCGCCTCAACGCCTCACGCGGAGTTCTCGTCGTCATCGGCCTCGGCATGACTTTTTGCGCCGCGCTGCTCGGCCTCGACGGCGCATCGCTCGGACGGACGGGCCAGTTTGCGATTGCAACCCTGTTCGGCCTGACGGCCTCGGGCTGGAACGGTGTCTTCGTGGCCGAGATCGCACGCCTCGCCCCGCAGGACAGGATTGGCGAAACGACCGGCGCGGTGCTGACCGCATCCTATGCCGGCCTCTTGGCGGCGCCGGCGCTGGTGTCGCTCCTGGACGGCGCAGCCAGTCTCGGTGCCGCCTTCTTCGCCTTGGCGTGCCTCGCCCTCTGCGGCACATTGGCACTGATCTGGGGAGGCCATGACAAAGGGAAGAAATAACGCGTGCGAGATTGCGGCCGACGTTTCTGCCGGACGAACGAGTGCGGTCGAGACCGCCGAGGCCGCGCTTACGCGCATCGAGTCCGCCAAGGCGCTGAACGCGGTGGTGACGACCGCTCCCGCACGTACGCTTGCCGATGCCACAGCGGTCGAAGATCGCTTGCGTGCCGGCGAGACGATGCCGCTCGCCGGTGTCCCCGTCATCGTCAAGGACAACATCTGGGTCGGCGACTGGCGTGTGACACAGGGCTCGCGCTTGTTCGCCGAATTCGTCGCACCGCGGGACGCGATTGCGATCGAGCGGCTGCGCAAGGCCGGCGCCGTCGTCGTCGGCATCGGCGCAACGTCGGAATTCGCCTGCAAGGGCGTGACAACCTCGCCGCTGTATGGGCCAACGCGGCATCCACTCGATCCCACATTGACGCCCGGTGGCTCGTCGGGGGGCCCGGCCGCCGCGGTTGCGGCCGGTCTCGTGCCGCTGGCGATCGGCACCGATGCGGGCGGATCGAGCCGCAGGCCGCCGGCTCATGTCGGCGTCGCCGGGTTCAAACCGTCGTATGGTGCGATCCCCTATGGGCCCGGCTTCGCCGAACCGTTCTTCGGCCTCTCCGTCATCGCGCCGATCGCCACTGATGTCGCGGATATCGCGCTGGCGTTCGAGGCGATGGCCGGTATCGATCCGCGCGACCCGGATTCCGCCCCCATCGCTCAAGAGGCCAAAAACATCGCCGGTCTGCGCATCGCGTTCTCGCCACGGCTTGGGCTCGACGTCGCCGTTGATGATGTTGTCGCTCACGGGCTCGTTTTCGCCATCGCGCGTCTCTCCGCCGCAGGCCTCAGCATCGCGCAGCGCGATCCCGTCTGGCCGGCGGGCGCGACGGAAGAGGCCATCATGCCGCTGCAGCACGCCGGGCTCGCCGCACTCTATCGAGACGCGTTCCGCGAGAATCCGGCCGTCTTCGATCCTGACATCGCCAGGCAGATCGAGCGAGGGCTGTCGTGGTCGGGCGCCGACGTTGCCGGTGCGCTGCTGGCAAGCGCCGCGATCGCCAATGCTTTCGCTGCATTCTTCACGGAGGTCGATCTGCTGCTGGCGCCAACCGTGCCCTGTGTCGCCTGGCCATTCACCCAGTCCGGACCCGACTCGATCGGTGGCCGCGTGGCGAGTCCGCGCGCGCACGCGGCGTTAACTCCCTTTGTCAATCATGCCCGCCTGCCGGCGATTTCGATACCGTGCGGAACGGATCGGTGCGGACTTCCATTCGGTCTTCAGGTCATCGCCGCGCGCGGACAAGACCGCACGCTGCTTGAAGCGGCGCAAGAGATCGAGGCCATGTTGCGAACATAAGTCCGGCCGTCAGATGTCTCTTCCGACACGCCGATCCCCCTTATGGGCTTTCAACGGGCGCGGGGACGAGTAAGATGCTGTCTCGTGGTCCCGGAGGCGGAATGAGCCAGCGCAAGTTCATGGGACTTGGCGGCGGTGCGACAGCATCAGGGCCGGGCATTGCGCGAGCGAGCCAGCGATCGGCCAATGCAGCCGCCGAGCCCCCCTACGATGATGAGCAAGAATTCCCATTGATCATCGCGAACATGCCCGCAACCCCTCGCCAAAAGGCCTGGGCGGTGGGTGTCGCCGTCTTGCTCATCGTCCTTGCAGCGGCCATCGCGCCGTTCGCCCGGATCCAATTGGGCCAGATCAATGGTTTCGTTCCAGTATTGCAGACCGCGTTGGCCCTGGCCGAGTTTATCACGGCAGCCCTGCTGTTTGCTCAATTTTCGATCCAGCCCCAACGGGCACTTCTCGCACTCGCAAGTGGATACGTTTTCAGCGGATCGTTCGCATTCTTGCAAACGCTCGCTTTTCCGAACGGATACGCTACCGCAGGTGTCATTGGAAATGGACTGGATAGCCCCGCTTGGCTTTACGTGCTTTGGCACACGGCTTTTCCCGCGGCTATCCTGGTGTACGGATTCACAAAGGATCACTCCACCGCCGGCCGACCAGGCAGACCGGCGATAGCCGTGATCGTACTAGCCTTCGGCTGCATCGCTGCCACCGTGGCAGCACTGACGTGGATGGTGACTGCGAAAGCCGAATTTCTCCCTAGCTTCTACGTGAACGACGTCAGGCATCAGACGCCTCTCGGTAATCAAGTCAACCTGATACTTTTGCTTTGGAATGTGACTGCTCTCACCGTCCTGTTTGCGCGCATGCGCACCATTCTTGACGTTTGGCTGATGGTGACTTTGCTCGCCTACTTGCCGAACTTTCTGGTAGCGATCATCGGCAGCTCGGTTCGCTTCACCATCGGTTGGTACGCAGCACGCGGTTTCGTTCTGATCGGCAGTTGCATGTTGCTGACCGTATTGCTCATCGAAACGATGTTTATCTATTCGCGCCTTGCCAGCGTCATTGCCCTGCAGCGACGCGAACGAGCGAACCGGCTTCTCAGCATCGACGCGGTCACTGGCGCGATCGCCCATGAGCTGAGATCGCCATTGGGGGCCATCTCGCTCAATGCTGCGACAGGGTTGAGTCACTTGCGAGCTGCCTCCCCTGAACTCGAGGAACTCGAGAACATCCTCTGTGACATCGAAGCCGACGGCGGTCGGGCGGCTGACATCATATCGAGCATTCGCGAGATGACAATCAAAACGGCGCGCGGCGGCGCTTCGGCAAACGTCGCGGACATCGCGGAGCTTACGCTGAGACTGTTGAAGCACGATCTCCTGGCCAATGGCGTATCAGTGACGATGGAGCTTCAGGGCAACATACCTCCAGTCGCACTGGACGGCACTGAGCTTCAGCAGATTGTCCTGAACCTCTGCAAAAACGCGATTGACGCAATGAGCTCTGTCCCCGCCGACCAACGAGAGCTCCGTCTGAAAACTGCCCTCGATGGTGGTACAGCGGTTCATTTGTCCGTCGAGGACTCGGGCACCGGCATCACACCGCGTCATCAAGAGCGCATCTTCGACCCTTTCTTTACGACGAAGCAAGGCGGTATGGGGTTGGGACTGGCCATCTCCTCCAACCTGGTTGCAAGGTGCGGAGGAAGGTTGAGGCTGGTCAAATCGGATGTCAGGGGCTCCGTTTTCGAGTTGGAGATGCCAATCTCCGCTCCCACTTCGTCGCAATGACGCTCCGAGACCGTCACGATCGTTCCGCCTTTCGCTCACTTCATAGAGATCATGATCGTGCTGAGGTTGGCGACCGATACGAGGGTGCCAGACGCACTATCTGCGTGCGTCGCTCAGGGTTTTGCACCATCGACCTTCTTCCAGGTCTGGTCCGGATCGAATGCAGTCATGCGGGAAACGAGAACCTTGGTCCGATAACCGAGATCCTTCTGGTAGATAACGCCCGCATGGTTGACCAGGAAGGTCATGACGCCGGAGTTGCCGTACTCGGCAGGCCAGGCGACCAGTGCAAAACCTCCGATCATCTTGCCCTTGACCACATAGTTGAGCGCGCCGCCTGGCGCGTTCGACCCCTGCCCCTTCAGGATCCGGAAATAATAGCCGTGATAGGGCGCCGCACCCTCCTCGGCCTTGTAGCCTTCAGCCGAAGCCTGCGCTGCCAATGCGCCGAGTGGGCTCTGGTCGCTGTCGTCCCGCCAGAACAACCCGTCCTTCTTGCCCGCGCTGCTGACGATGCGCTGTGCGTACACGCCGGCCCCCTCGCCGCGATCCTTGTCGGCGTAGTCGTTCTCGGCATCGACAAACGCGAGGCTGGTCTGAATGGCGTCGAGCTCATTGCGGCCGATGCGGCGATACAGCACTTCGATGCGGCCTTCGGCGGCATCGAATTCCCAGCCGGTCCTGGAGTTGACGAGCGGGATCGGGAACGGGAAGTCGTCCGGACCCAACATCAGCATTGCCTTCTTGTTACCCTCCGCCTTGATCGAATGCTTGGCGTCGTACATCGAGGTAAAGCGTTGCCGGATGTCGACGTCGGCGACCTCATCACCGGACGAGACGATGTCCTCGGCAGCGCTGCCGAGGACTTTCAGGATGGCCCGGTCCGGCCCGCCTTTCACGGCGGCAGCGAGCGCCGCTGCCGCATCCTCCGGTGTCGGATAGGACTGCTGCGCCAGGGACGGCGAATTCAGGAGCGCTAGCGCCATGATGGCCGGCAACGCCGCACGATGAAGCGACTTCAAACCCATCATGGCGTCACCCCCGCAGGAATCCGCGCGCCGCTCTCGAGCCAATCGCGATAGGTACGGAATTTCAGACCGAGCTTTTCGTAATAGACCCGGAGATAGCCGTCGGCTCCGCGGGTGACGGCTTGTGGCTTCACCTCTTCGACTTCCTGCGCAATGACGCCGACATAGGCCCTGTCGCTGCCGATATAGCTGAAGCGATAGTAACCAAGGCCGCTTGCGAGATGGCCGAGCAGAACGACATCATGCTTCAGCCCAATATCGGAACGCCGTCCACCGCCACCACCACCGCGGCCACCGCCACCGCCACCCTGGAAGCCTCCGCCGCCGCCTCGGCCGGCGAAGCTCGCACCTCCGCCGCCGCCACCGCGCGGTCCCATGCTCGCCATGCTCGCCTGGCCACGGGCCGACGCTGCGGCCGCCGAGCGCCCCGACGACACGTTCAGGGCGCCGCCACCCCCGCGGTTCGCGGCCTTGGCGCCACCGCCGCCCTTGGCACCGCCAGCTTTAGAGCTGGCACTTTTTGCGCCAGCATTCTTGGCACCACCACCCTTGGCCGCGCGATCGCCACCAGCTTTGGCGCGATCGCCTCCCGCCTTGGCACGATCCCCCGCGCCTTGTCGGTCACCGCCTCGATCACCTGCGCGATCGCCGGCACGATCTCCTGCGCGATCTCCCGCACCTGACCGATCCTGTCCCGGCTTCTGCTGTCCGTCGCGGCCGCGGAAATCCATCCGGTCGGCGGCCCCGGCCTTTAGATTGCTATTGCCGAAGCGCTGCTGAACGTTGGCGTTGTTGTAGCGTACCCCTTGGCGATGCGAGGGATTGTGCTGCCAGCCATTTCCGATATTCGTGGTTCGGTGATTGACATAGACGCTGCGGTTGCCCCAGTTGCAGCCGCCGCCCCAATAATTGCCCCAGCGACCGATGGCCCAGGCCGTGCCGAAGGCGAGACCTGCCGCGACGACGCCTGCGCCGATGTAGGACGGGTAGCCGAAGTAATATGGTGGATACTCGGTGTAGGGCCACGCGCCGTAGACTGTCGCAGGCTCGTAATACGGCACATACATCGTATCGGGAACCGCCGGCTCAATCACGACCACCTGCCTGCTTTCCTCGGTCTTGACGCTCACCTTCTGCTGCTTGGTGGTCACCAGCTTCTTGTTGTCATAAGCCTTGGTCCGCAGCCGCTGGACCGCATCCATCACATCCGGCTGCTGTGCCAGCACGGCGTCGCCGAGCGCCTTGGTCCAGTCGAGCTTGTCGCTCATCATGGCCAAGACCTCAGCAGTCGAGGCCAGCGCCTTGATGCTGTCATCCCACGGCTGCTTCTCGACTTCAGTCTTCAGGACATCACCCTTCAGAGTCTTGCGCTCTTTCAGCCAGCGATCGGCCTGAACGACTTCCAGAGGATAGGTGGAAGCCGCGAGCACGTTGGCAAGCAACTCGTCGGGGTAGAGCGCAATCGGCGCGGCCAGAGCTTCGAGCTGCTCCGGTTTCAGAAGCTCTGCGGCTTGCGCGGGGGGATTTGCCTGCTGCGGGCTGGAGGCGGGCGCCTTATCTGCGGTCTGCGCCGCCGCCGCCAGCGGAATCGCGATCACGAGCGCAAGCGCCATCAAGGTCCTGCCGCAGCAAAACATCAGATCCTCCATACACATGTTCCGGCGATCATCAGACCCGAGAGCTGGCGTTTGTTGATCGAGATCAACGAAACGCTGCCTCATCCCCCGCGACGCCCGAGCAAGCTAGTCAATCAGCTCAGCCTCCATCAGCAATCGTTCCGGGATCGCCAGCCCAAGTGAGTGGACGGCTCTCACGTTGATAACGAGATCAAACCTTGTGGCGAATTGCACCGGAAGACTGCGGACCTCGGCGCCGCGAAGGATGCGAGCGACATAGCCAGCGCCGTCCCGAAACTGTTGCGTCAGGTCGGCGCCATAGGACATCAGCCCGCCATTCACAGTATAGAAGCGGACGGCGAAGATCGCCGGCACGCGGCGCTGGGCCAGCAACGGGATTGCCATGGCGCTCTGAGTACTGAAGAAACCGCCATCCGGCAGCACGACGAGCCCGCTACCATTCCGCGCCGCCGTCTCGATGACCCCTGCGATCTCGGCGCCGCTGCGGACGGAGGCGCCGGTAACCGTCATGCGCAGGCGACTTTCCACCTGGTGTGCGGCCTGAAGATAAAGGGGCGCATATGGCGCGGTCTCGGGATTGTACAGAAGCATCGCACTGCTCATGCTGGGCACCATGTCCTTCAACAGGCTCAGCCATTTCCCGCTCATGGCGTGCTCGTAAAGCGAGAAGCCGGTAAGATTGCTGGTCGGCCTTGCCAGATCGACGACGAGGCCTGTCCCGACCGGATCCGAGAGCCCGACAAAGATGATCGGAATGACCTGCGTTGCAGCCCGCAGCGCCCGTGTCGTCGCCGTGCTGGTCGCAAACAGCACGTCGGGTCCGGTGGCAACAAGTTCGCGAGCTTCACGTTCCTGCCATGTCGGATTGGAACCCGGCCAGCGCACATCGAGTCGGTAGTTCTGATTGGCGATCCAGCCGAGGTCGGCGAGACCCTGCTGAAAGGCATTGACGCGCATCTGAGCGCCGCCATCGCCCACCACATTGCCAGTCAGCACGCCGACCGACGGCATCGGCCGCGGTGCCCCGTCCTGAGCGTGCGCGAAAACCGGACAAGCGGCTGCAGCCCCGACCAAGGCCATGAACTCACGACGCTTCATTGCCCGTCCGCTATCCCCCTGATATCCCGCACCCTTCGCATGACGCGATTGCTGAAGGAAACGGGGTTGGCGGCCGGAGGGTTTGATCAAGATCAAGGTCGCTGAGCTTGGGTGCGGCCGTGATTCGACTTGGTCTGGAGTGACCACCGTCAGGTGCGGTCAACTGGCTGACCGAGCGCTTGCTCATGTCCGTTCGCGGACAACAGGATCCGACGGTCGTGAATCAGGCTCTGAAGACGATGCGCAGCGACATTCAATGTCGTGACATCGAGCGCATTCTCGTCTCCTGCAGCGGCCTTGGCGCGCTGGCCCTGGAGCACCCGGTCGATCTCGACCTCGATATCGGACAGTTCGGCCTCCGCCTCCGTCTTGCGTATCCGCGCGCCCAGCGCATACAGCAAGTCCAGGCCCCGTTCGTCCTTAGAGGGATCACGCACCTGAAGGAATTTCCAAGCCGCCGCCAATATGGAGATGAGGCCGCCGAAAATCATGGGCGCGAGGAAGATCACGTTTCCCCATTCGTCCAGAAAGCTCTGCTGCGTTCCGTTGTAGAATGCTGCGGCGCCAGGATGGACCGGGAGGAAGGCGTCCGAATCCGTGCTCGGCGCGGTCATTTGCGAGAGGATTGGCAATTCACCCAGCAGATCCCTGCGCGCCTTCATCAGCGCGTCGGCCAGGCCGCCCGCCACCTCTGCGCTGAGCTGCTTTTGCGCGACCACATAGAACGAAACCCGCAGCGTGGTGAGATCTTCGCTCGGGACGGGAGGCGAACCGCGCAGCGTGCCCTTCGGGACATCGAAGCTTTCATAGGCGCGCTGCTTTTCCGCGATGGCACCAGCCGCCTCGACGGGAAGGAGGACCGGCGCGGTCTTCGGCGTCTGCAGAAAGAGGCCGCGCAAGAGGGCCAGATACTTTTCCGCAAGGGGAACGACGATCAGAATCGCCCGCACCTCCTTGGTGTCGAGTGCCCGCCGCGCGTCTGCCGGCTGGAGATTGCGGAATGTCACGTTGGCGCGTCCAAGGCCGTATTCGTCGCTGAGGACGTCGACGACCTTGCGATTCATCTCGCTGCCGATCACGCCGACGCTGGTGCGCTTCAGACCAGCGATTTCGGTAATGGAGGAGCCCGGCGGCGCAACCAGCAGGACAACGGCATGGGCGAGAACCACGATAGCCTGCGCCTGCGATAGGTCGCCGACGTCGCCGCGGACGACAGCAAGCTCGACCTTTTCCGCCGCAAATTGCTCGGCAGCATCAACCGCGTTGGTGGTTTCCACCAGTCTGAGCCGGACCGGGGCGTTCACGGCGGCAAGCCGGCTTGCCAACGCCGATACCAGCCGTGTGGCTTCGCCATCCAGCGATCCGACCGCGATGGTCAGCGTCGTCGGGCGAGAGTACCAGCGGTAGCCGAACAGGCCAGCTCCAAGCAAGAGCGCGACAGCGCTGGCGACAATAAAGGAACGAAGCCAGATCGGCATTTTTGCGGGGACCATGTAGCGCTCATAGTGAATATGCGCTGGGCGGTCGGACTGGCTCATGACGCCAGACCGGCTCAACTGAGGCGCATTGCTGAACCGAAGTGCGATTCAAACCAAAGCGAAGCCGGTCAGTGCCCGCTCAGCACCAGCGTCTTGATCGGCAGCAGCAGCGCCTGAATTCGCAACAGCATGGCGTGCACGAGGCCGACGCCATCGACGACATGCAGGGCGACGGCACGAGCCGTGCCCGTCTCCTTCGCGGAGATCTCCTCGTGGTTGCTGGTATAGGCGTTGACGATGCAACTGCTGCCCGGCGTCACGCCGTCGAGGCCGCCCTTGTACAGCGGCTCCAGGAAGGCGAGTATTGAACCCGGCTTACGTGCATTCTGAGCTTCGATCAGTTCCTGGCCAGCCTGGACCTGGCCGGCGGCGATGTAATCCTGCACATCGGTGACAAGGAGCGGAATGATCACCCATGGCTTGGAGATGCAGGTCGCTTCTGCAACCATCCCTACCTTCACCACCCCCGCTTCAATCTGTCCAAACCCTGCCTGCAGCCTACCCCTGCCGGCATCCGCCGGTATCAACACGCCGGCTGGTCGCATGATCTGGGCAACGAGATCGCCAGTCCGAACGAGGAACTGTTCGACCCGCCCGTCGACGCCGGCGCGAACGAAGGTCTTGTCGAGATCGACCTGCGCTTCAGCTAACGCCGCCTGGCCGCTCGCTTTTTCAGCCGGCAACAGCGTTGAAAGCCGCAACATCGCCGACGTTTTGGACGCGGTGGCCGAGTCCACACCGGCCTGCCTCTGGTTGACCACGACCTGTAGTTTCTCAATATCGCGTTGCGGGACGATACCGGGATTGCGGCGCTGCAGCTCCGTCTTGACGTCCAGCTCGTCCTTGGCCTGCTGAAGGCTGGCCTTGGCTTCCTGGATCTGCGCTTCGGCCTTGACCACGTCGTTTTCGGCGCTTGTCATCGCGGCGTCGACCTCGGCGATCTTGCGCGTGGCCGTCTCCAAGGCGGCCTTCTGCTTCGAACTGTCCAGCCTGAACAGCACATCGCCTTTCTTCACTGCCTCGCTGTAGCCGACATTGACTTCCGCGACGCGGCCGGAGCCTTCAGGCAGGATGGGGACCGTCCGAAAATAGAGCGCGGCCGAAGTGGTGGACGGGTGAAAGTAGAAGATCATGGTGATCAGCGACACCGTAAGCATCAGGCAGCCGGTGATACCCCATCGCAATTCGTACCAGATGGAAAAGAAGGTGATTTCCTTGCCGAAACGTTTGCCTTGGGCATAACGGCGGTAGAGGTAGTCCGGCAGGATGGTCAGGATGGAGCAGAACATGAGCTCAAACATGGCTGTGCTCCTTCCCCTTGACGATCGGCTTCTCAACCGGCGGCAAGCCAGGGAGTTCGGGCTCGCGGCTCTCGCCGGGCGCGGCGTCGGCGATCCTCTCGACCGAGCCTGCGATACTCCGCAGCGGCGTGCCGAAATCCGGCAAGTCGATCATCGCGAGCAGAAGGCCGGCCACCCAGAAAATGTGCATGTGCGTAAAAAGCGAGATGATGCCGAGCACGGCCACGATCTCGAATTGCAGCTTCTGCGACTTGTGCGCCATTCGTTCGGGGAGGCTGTGCAGCTTCCAATAGAGCGTGCCAACCCAGAGTACGGTGCCGATCAGGAAGATCCCCATCACCACCATCAGCACGTCCGTGCCGCTTCCCGGCGCGAGGTAGAACGGCAGATGATGCGGGGCCATCGGATGAAGTTGCTCGCTCAATGGTCGCCTCCACGGAAGGGATCAGGGCGGTCTGCGCGCCGGCTCGTCACCGTGGCCGCGCAGGTGAGAAAATTGCTTGATATGAATCAAAGGTCCGAACGGCGCGAAACTTAGCTTAGCCCTGACTCCGATCCCACAGCAAGCCAGGAACGCACCAATCATGCCCGGCATCGATGAGCTCATTCCCAACGCACTGCAAATTCGCAAGGAAGCTGCGCTCGAGGAAGCCAGAAAGGCCGAGGAATATGTTCGCCTCGCCGCCGCGGCCGAAGCCGAGAAACGCGCTCTGATCGAACGGCTGAGCAAACCGTCGGGCAAATCCGAGGAGGAGAAAATCAAGCTCGCCTCGACCATCATCCAGCGCGCGGTTCGCAACGGCCTGACCGAAGTGCAGGTCTATCGCTTCCCGAACACCTTGTGCACCGACAAGGGCCGCGCGATCAACCAGATGGAGGCGGGCTGGGAGAAAACGCTGACGGGAATTCCAAAAGAGATCTTCGAACTCTGGACCGAATACCTCAAGCCGCGCGGCTATCGCATCGGCTACCAGGTCGTCGACTTTCCTGACGGCGTCCCCGGCGACATCGGCGTCATCATTTCCTGGGGCGACTGATCACGTTTCGGCCGAGTTAAGAGAAGGCGGAGCGGCATGGCAAAGGACGAAGCCTCAGAGCGGATGAAGCGCAAGGACTACGAGAAGGAGCTCGAAAAGCTCCAGATCGAGCTTTGCCATCTCCAGGATTATGTGAAGGAAAACAAGCTTCGAGTCATCGTCCTGTTCGAAGGCCGCGATGCGGCCGGCAAGGGCGGCACGATCAAGGCGATCACAGAAAAGGTCAGCCCGCGCGTATTCCGGGTGGTGGCGCTGCCGGCGCCATCGGATCGCGAAAAGACGCAGCTTTTCTTCCAGCGCTACATGAAGCAGTTTCCGGCCGGCGGCGAGATCGTGATCTTCGACCGGAGCTGGTACAACCGCGCCGGCGTCGAATATGTCATGGGGTTCTGCTCGCCCGCCGAGCACGATCGGTTCCTCGCGCTCTGCCCGCAAATGGAAAAGTACGCCATCGACGGCGGCATCATTCTGATCAAGATCTGGCTCGAGGTCGGGATGGAGGAGCAGGAGCGCCGCTTCAACGCCCGCATCGACGATCCGGTGCGGCAATGGAAGTTGAGTCCGATGGACCTCGAATCCTTCAAGCGCTGGTATGATTATTCGCGCGCGCGCGACCTGATGCTCAAGAAGACGAGCACGAAGGAGGCGCCTTGGTACATCATTCGCTCCGACGACAAGCGGCGGGCGCGGCTGAACTGCATCGCGCACATCCTGGCGGCGATCCCCCACAAGCGGATCAAGAAGGACAAGGTGAGGCTGCCGAAGCGTTCCGACAAAGGACGCTACAATGACCAGGCCGGCCTGCGTGGGATGAACTTCGTTACCGAGCGATATTGACGCCGCGCTCCCGGCTCGGCCCGATCACCTGACCATGCTGCTGAGGGTCCGTTGGACCCGTCAGCAGCACTTTCCTTTAATAGGGATACTGGTTGGGGCAAACCCAATTGCCGTACGTGTCCTGATAACAACCATTGTTGTAGTTGTTATTGTAGTACCCGTAGGCGCCCGCCGCGGCCGCACCGACGGCAGCAGCTCCGTAAGCCGCGCCTCGGTAGCCATATCGCGGATAGCCGGCGACGGGGCGGCCGGGACGACCCGCAACGGGGTAACCAGGACGACCCGGACGACCGGCGATCGGATGGCTCGGCCGCGGACCTCCTGCGTAATGGCGTCCGCCTCCGCCATGGATCCGCCCCGCGTGAACGGCGCCGCCACGATAGCCACCGCCATGAAAACCTCCGGCGCGCATGCCCCCTCCACCTCCGCGATAGCCACCACCGCCGCCCCGGCGGGCGTAGGCGTCATCTGGAATGAGCGTGGCTGTGAGAAGAACGAAGGCCGCAGCGAGAGCGAGAAGATAACGAAACATGGCATGTCCTCCCTCGATATGGGTGCCGTGATCCGCTTCGACGATGCCTCGCGGAACGCGGTTGCACCCGACCTGGCACTGATTTGCGGCCGGATCCCGACTTACGTGCATGAGAAAAGCAGCGCCATTCAAGCGCCGCGACCGCCGAAGCGGCGCGACTGCGGCTCTACCGCTTCAAAGCTATCGTCACGCCTCCCACAGCGGCTGACAGCTCGGCACCGACCTTCGGCCCGCTAAGCTGCAGAATCACGCCGTTGCCGTTTTGCAGCTGAACGGCACCTGCGCCGGCGGCGATGGCACCGCCCGCACCGCCGACAGCGTAGGAGCCTTCGAGCGACTCCGGCCCCCTCAGGTTGAGGGCACGACCGACCAGCTTGGTGGTCGAAGCGCCGATGGTGAAGCCGACGCTCATGCCCGAGACGGTGAAGGGGTATTTGTGGCCGCGATACAGCAGAACACCCTCGCCCCCACCGACGCCAACGATGAAGCCACCCTTGGTGAAGACAACGGCAACTTGGCCGGTCTCTGCCCGCGATGGCGTGCTGAATCCGGCGACGCCTGCCAGCGAGGCGACCAGGGCGGCATAGATAGCGACTTTTCTCATGACTTTTCTTTCCTCTGGTTTTGACGCCGAGCTATTGAGCCAGGATCATTGCGAAGTAGCCGAACACGGTGAGCAGAATGCCCGATACCGCGTAGCCGACCGGGAACCCAATCCAGGGCACGGAGCTCTGGATCTCCACCGCGGCCTCACGGCACGGCCCGGAGTGAGACCGCGCACCGGCGACGCCGCCCATCAGCACGGCCGGATTGATCTTGAAGACGTGGAAGCCGATCGCCCAGACGATGAACGGCGGAATCGTGCAGGCAATGAAGCCGGCAACGAAGATCTTCAACGCCACGGCCCCGGTCAGCTGCGCCAGTAGTCCGGCGCCGGCATTGATGCCGACGATGGCGACGAAGACCACGAGACCGAGATCCTCGAGCACATTGCGCGCCGCGTTCGGCGTGTTGCCGAAGAAGCGCAGCCGGGAAACCAGCGACGAGACGATCACGCCGGACAGCAACAGACCGCCGGCGTTGCCGAGGCCGATCTTGGCACCAAAGGCCGGGAATTCGATCATCCCGATCAGGAAGCCGATGATCATGCCGGCGGCGAGCGTCAACAGATCGGTCGAGGTGTTGGTCCGCGCAATGCGTCCCCACATCTCGCCGAGCTCGTTGACGGCCGACTTGATACCGACCACCGAGACGATGTCCATCCGCTGCAACTCGGTCTTGAGACCGGCGGGGATCTGCACGCCGCCACGCTCTACCTTGGTGACCTGCAACTGGCCGGCAATGGCCGTCTCGCGGAAGGATTCAAAGGTCCGTCCGGCCATCTCCTTGTTGGTGACAAGGATGTCCGCCTGATCCATGGGAATGCCGAGCGCCTTGGCGTCGGCGACTTCCGGCCCGATCAGGCCCATCTTGTCGGTCAGATGTTCGGTCGAGCCGCCGAGCGCGACGACATCGCCCTTTTGCAGAACGAGTTCGGGATCGGCGCCTTGGGGTTCTCCGCGCCGCACCACGTTGACGATGCGGTATTCGGGATTCATCGTGCGGAATTTGGCAATGCTCATGCCGACTTGGGCCGGATTGTCGAGCCGGTAGGCACGGAGGCCGAACTGCCGGTAACCGGTCAGGCCGCCACCCTCGAGGTCCTTGACGCCAAACTCCTGCTCGTACTGCTTGGCTGCCGCTTTGGCGTCGACCCCCCACCAGCGCGGCAGGTACTTGCAGATCAGGATGATGCCCACGGTGCCCCAGATGTAGGTGATGCCGTAGGACAGCGCGATCATGCCAGACGCATCCTCGGGCTTCATGCCTTCAGGGAGCTTCACCACACCCGAAGTGATAGCCTGCTCGGCCGAACCGATCGCGGCCGACATGGTCTGCGACCCCGCCAGCATGCCGCCGGCAGCACCAATTGGCAGCGCAAACAGCTTGGCGCAAATCACGACCAGCGCAAGTCCGACAACACTGGACACGAGCGCAAGGATGCAGAACTTGAGGCCGTCGCCTTTCAGGCTGTTGATGAAAGAGGGCCCGACACGAAGGCCAACCCCATACATGAACAGGTAATAGAACAGGCTCTTGGCAAAGTTGTTCAACTCGAGCTTCACGCCATAGATCGACGCCCACACAGATAAGCCAGCGCCCACCACGATGGCGCCGGCGACCATGCCGAGGCCGTAACCCTTGATGCTGGCCCGGCCGATCCAGACGGCGAGGCCAACGACGAAGAACAGCAACAGAAACGGGTTCTGCTGCAAGAACGTGAAAAAGCTCTGCATGTCCGTCCCCTTTTATTACGATGCAGCCTTCAGCTTCGGCGCGGCGCCGGGCTTGGGCCGGCCAATCTTCGCCAGGGCTTCGGCGCGTACGAGCTTCAGCCCTTCCTTGGCGTCGTAGCCGTGGATTTCCTTCACATCGAGCTTGCGCATGAAGTCGATGGTTTCCTGGGTGATGACCTGCCCCGGCACCATGATCGGGAAGCCCGGCGGATACGGGATCACGAAACTGGCAGAGACGAGGTCGGGACCGGCCTTGAGGCGACGGTCGATCTCGGGATCGCCGAGCCGGATGTATTCGCATCCCGCGGCGTCATAGGCCGAGTAGAAGCCGCTACGGATGTCACCCTCGTTGGTCTTGGTGCCGGCATCGCCACGGAAACTGTCGTGGAAGTGCGAGAAGTTCGGCAGATCGGGCACATCAGTCATCAGGCTCTTCACCCGCGCATCGAAGGTCTTCTTCGCATTGGCGCCACCCTGAACCAGCCCGCGATCGACCTCGCCCGCGATTTCGGCCAACACCCTCACCAGATGCGCGACGTCGCTGCGGGTATTGTTGATGTTGGACTGGAACAACACCGAGTTTCGCGATGTCTTGTTGATCTGGATGTTGTACTCGTTGGCCAAGATGCCCTTGAACTGCGTACCGTCGTAGCCGGCGGTGCCGCAGACCAACGTCATCCGGGTCGGGTCGAGGCAGAACTCGTCGTCGTCCAGGCTCTTCACGACGTTCGCCCAGTTCGTGCCGGCGGCCAGATAGTCGGTAAACCCGCTCTGGCGGTACTGCGCCGGCACCATCGCGTCCGCACCGAGAATCCGGAAGTATTTGGAGATCAGTGGATTGCTGTTGACCGCCTTGCGGATCGCGAACGCAATTTCGATCGCGTTGGCGACGAGACCGTAGCCCTCAAGCTCCATCTGGCGCCGCGAGACGTCGAGGCTGGCGATGAGCTGCTGGTTCGGGCTGGTCGATGCGTGCGTGAACACCGCCTCCTTGAACTGCTGCTCGACGGTGTGGAACTCGACGTCCTTGACCGACAGCATCGAACCCTGGCGGATCGCCGACATCGACTTATGGGTCGAGTTGGTCTGGTAGACCCGCAAGCGTATCTGGCGCGGGTCCGGGATCAGTCGGGTCTTGAGCAGCACCTCGTCCGACGGGTTCTTGCCGAGGTCGGCCTGCTGCTTCTCGTAAGCCGCGACGGATTTTGGATCGTGCATCCAGGCCTCGATCTCGTTCGCGGCGCCCATCGCTGTCCGCCGCCGCAGGAACGGCGAGAAGCGTGCAAAGCCGAACCAGGCCTCATCCCACAGGAAGATCAGATCGGGCTTGATTGCGAGGCATTCCTCCATCACCCGGCGGGTGTTGTAGATGTGGCCGTCAAAGGTGCAGTTGGTCAGGTCCAGCATCTTGACGCGGTCCAGCCGGCCATCGGCCCTCGCATTCAGCAGGGCCTGCTTGATGGTCTGCAGCGGCACCGCGCCGTACATCGAATACTCGGTCATCGGGAACGCTTCGACATAGATCGGTTGGGCGCCGGCCAGAACCATGCCGTAATGGTGCGACTTGTGGCAATTACGATCCACGATCGCGATGTCGCCCGGCCCGAGCAGCGCCTGCACCGCCATCTTGTTGGATGTCGAGGTGCCGTTGGTCACGAAGAACACGCGATCGGCGCCGAGCGCGCGTGCCGCCTTGTCTTGCGCTCTCTTGATGGTGCCTGTCGGCTCCAGCAGGCTGTCGAGACCGCCGGTGGTCGCGCTGCTTTCGGCCAGGAACAGGTTCAGGCCGTAGAATTCGCCCATGTCGCGGATCCAGTCCGACCTGAAGACAGATTTGCCGCGAGCGATCGGCAGCGCATGGAAAGTCCCGATCGGGCGTTGCGCGTATTTCTTGAGATTGTCGAAGAACGGTGTGTCGAAGCGATCCTGGATCCCTTCGAGGATGGAGAGATGGAGCTCGAGGAGCTCTTCGATGGAGTAAAATATCCGCCGAACCACATTGGCTTCGGGGTTCCCAGCCATTGTCTCCACGTCGCGATTCGACATCAGATAGATGTCGAGCTCGGGACGTACCCGCTTGATGACGTGCGCTAGCCGGAGCGCGGACGTGTCCGCCTCGTCATTGATACCCGCGGCGGCGGTCATGGTGCGGAGTATCGGCGCATCGTGACGCGAGCGCAGGCCGAACCCTTCGTTGATGACGACGGCGGCGATATTGGGGTTGAGCATCGTCGCGCAGAAGGCGTCTTCAAGGCTGCCGACGATCACCGGCTCATAGACGAAAGAATCGACCGGGCGCCGCAGCTTGCGCCATTCGGCGGCGAGTGCTGGCCATTTGTCGGAGGAGACGCCGGTGACGACCAGCGTTTCGAAATAGGGCCGTCGGGCTGCATGTGAGCCGAAAGTCGAGGACACAAGCTCGGGCGCATCGCCACTGCCGTCGTCCTCGGGATCCCAATCGCCGGCATGCTGGCGGAAGGATCTCGTCATCAGGGCCTGCGTGATGCGCGTCGCAAGGCTCAGTGAACCCGCCGCATCCCCCCCTGAGGCGGCCTCCCGCAGCGCCGCCATCAATTGCAGCCCGGGATAGCCGTGAAACTCCTCTATGACGGAGAGATCGGCCAGCGCCGCATCATACTTGGCGCGGTCGCCCCCGCGCGCCCATACCTTGGCCGCTTCAACCAGATCGCGCCAGTCGTCCGCCCGGCCGCCAGGCCCGGAAATGAACTGATCGATGCGCTTTTCTGCAGCCTTGGCGTCCTTGGACATGTCTTTCTCCGGATCTTTTTGCGACGTCTCAGCCGGGATCGTGATGCCCGCTCGCGTCGGTCTATTGATCCAAGTCAACGGACGCGCATCTTGGAGAAGGTGCGATGCACCTCGCGATGCAATATCCCCAGAAGTGGCTGCGCGCGACCGACTTCGGGCGGGAGATCGGATCAGAGCTGGCTGGGCAATAGCGATATCGGATCAGACGATTGCTTGTTCTCACCGAGCACGCTGTCGACCGAGCGGAGCCAAGCCGCACTGTCGGTCTTTTCCGCCAATCCCTCCGCCCGCAGCAGATCGCGCAATTGTGCGTGCGCGCCGACGATGCAGAAGGCGATATGCGCCGAGGCGAGTTTGTCGTAAAGGTCGTGCAACATGCGGGCCCCTGCCAAATCGATGTAGGGTGAAGCGGAGAGATCGCAGACCACCAGCTTGATATCGGCTGCCTTCAGCAAGGCATCCGAAACCGTGTCCAGGATGGTTTCAGCATTGATGTAAAGCAGCGAAGCTTCCGGTCGAAAGGCGATGATGCCGACCAATGGCTCAACGCCTTCGTGCCTCGCATCGTCGGAGTAACGGCCGGTGCCCGGAAGCTGGCCGAGGAAAGCGACATTCGGACGTGAGGCCCGCGCCAGGAGCAGGACAATCGACGCAATCGCGGCCAGCAGGACGCCTTGCAAGATCCCCAGGAGCAACACGGACACCAGCGCAATCGCCGCAGCGTAAAAGTCGATGCGGCTGACTTGCCACATCCGCAACAGCGCGCGGATATCCACCAGTCTGTAGACGGCAGCAAAGACGATCGCCGCCAGCACCGCCTTGGGCAGATTCGTCAGGGCTCCCGTGAAGAACAGCAGGCACAGCGCCAGCGTCACCGAACAAATCATCAGCGCCAGTGGCGTCCGCGCCCCTGCATTGTCGTTGACCGCAGATTGCGACAGCCCGCCGGCCACTGGGTAGCCGTGGCCAAACGCGGTGACGAGGTTGGCCGCGCCGAGCCCCAAAAACTCCTGCCGGACATCAAGGGCATAGCCATGCTTGGCTGCAAAGCTGCGCGCGGCGGACACACCTTCGATATAGGCCAACAGCACGCACCCCGCAGCCAACGGGAACAGTTCGTCCGGCTCCAATAGACCAAAGCTGGGCAATCCCAACGCCGGCAATCCCTCGGGAATTTTGCCGGTCACCGGCACGCCAAGCGACGGAAAGCCGAGCAGTGTCGCCAGCATGATCGATAGCGCCATGATCGTGAGCCCGACCGGCTTTCCCCGCAGCCACCGCTCTCCCACAAGCAAGGACAAGAGGGCGATGGCTCCGATCGCCAGCACCAGCCAATTGATGCCGCCGAGCTGGCCGGCGAGCTTGATGGCGCGATCAAAGAAATTGTGACCGCCTCCGGCGACGCCGAACAGGCTCGGCAACTGGCTCATGATGATCGTGAGGCCCGCGCCGGCCTTGAAACCGACCAGAATGCTGTCGCTCACCAGACGGACGAGAACGCTGAGCTTGAACAACCACGCGATCAGACAAAGCAGCGCCACCGCGCAGGCGGCCAGGCTCGCGATCTCGGCGTATTTCGCCGCGTCTCCGCCGGCCAGCGTCCCGACGGTCGCCGCAATCATCAACGAGATCGCCGAGGTCGGACCTATTGCAAGCTGGCGCGACGACCCGAGCAGCGCATAGCCGATGCCGCCGAGCATGTAGCCGTAGATTCCGATCTGGGGCGGCAGGCCCGCCAGCGTGGCATAGGCCAGCGACACCGGAATGGCGTAAGCCGCAAGCGTAATGCCGGCGATGGCGTCCGAACGCAGCCAGGCGCGGTGATACTGCGCCAGCCAGGTTGCGGGCGGAAACAGGAAGAGCCAGCGCCATTTCCGCCCGGAAGACATCAGAGCCTACCCTCCTCGCTTGAGGCTTCGCAGAGCAAAAGCACGACCAGCAGTGCAATCACGGGGAGACCGAGCGCCAGATTCGGGATTTGCTTGGTCGCGAAGGCGCCCACAGCCGCCCCTAGACCAAAGGTGACGCATAAGGTGGCGAAAATGCCGGGGGGACGGAGCGTCCCATCGCCGGCGGCCGCAGCGAACAGCCCTTCAATCGCCTGCCGCATGTTGCCCGTGATCATGACGGAGCTGTAGAGCACGCCCTCGACCCTCGTGAAGACCGCGCTCTGCACGGCGGCGACGAAGGAAATGCCGAGTGTTCCGGCGAGATCCGGCAAGCGGTTGTGCAGGATGGCGATGGTGACCAGCAGCAGGATTTCGATCAGCGTACCGATCGCGCTGGCGCGTGCTCCGGTTGCCCGGCGCAGCCATGCAGCGACCAGAATACCGGCGGCGAATGCAAGGATCGGCGGAACAAAGTGCAGCGCCTTCGTCCAATTTCCGATCGAGCCATAAACCCACAACAGCACAAGGTTTGCGGTCTGGGCATTGGCCATCACGCCGTGGATGATCCATGTATAGGCGTCGATATAGCCGCCGGCGAAGGCAAGCAGCAGCGCAATCGGCGCCGTTTCGTCGCGGCGTATCGACGAAGCAACGGCGGTATCCATCGTACTCATGTCCCCACGTCAAGTCATGCGGCTCAACTGGGAGCGGCTTAACCCCGGCAGGGGTTGATCTGAATCAAGCATCGCCGGGTTTGACGAACCAGATTTAGCGCAAATCGCTGGAGGGCCTGCACCATGAGCACGGTCAGATGGATCATCTCCGCCGCTCCGGAAATTTTTCTGCTGCTGTCGGTCGCGCTGGGCACCATTCTTGGCCGCGTCCGGATTCGCGGTTTTTCGATCGGCACCACCGCGTGCACGCTCATCGTTGCCGTTCTGATCGGGCAGCTTGGCACCTTCACGTTTCCGTCCCTGCTCAGGGTCATTCTCTTCAGCCTGTTCGTGTTCACGATCGGCTACCGGTCCGGACCCGAGTTCTTTGCTTCGTTGAGCATCCGGACCCTGGCGCAGGTTGCGCTCGCACTCGTGCTTGGCGGCACCGGCCTCGTCATCGTTCTCGTATTTGCCCATGTGTTCGCGCTCGGTCCCGGCACCGCTTCCGGTCTTGCTGCGGGAGCCCTGACACAATCGTCGGTCATCGGCACCGCATCTGGCGCACTAGCCCAGCTCGGACTGGCCAAGGACGTGCTGCAGCAGCAGGACGCCAATATCGCCGCCGGCTACGCCGTCACCTACGTGCTCGGCTATATTCTCACGCTCCTGTACGTGCCGTTTGTCGCGCCGAAATTGATGCGGATCGATCTGAAAGCGGAAGCTGCAAAGCTCGAGGCGGAGCTTTCGGGTGGCAACCCGCCACAAACTGAGAATCTGCATTATCGCAAGTTCCAGGCCCGCGCCTATCGAGTGTCGGCCGCGGCCGGTCGGACCGTCGGCGCCGTCGAAGACGAGATCGGCAGCCGCAGCGTGATCGAGCGGATCGTACGCGGGGGAGCTGACGTCGAGCCGCATCGCGACACGGTGCTTGAAGCGAGCGACGACATCGTCATCGCGGGTCGCACGGCGGCCATTGTCGCCGCAAAGCCGATCGTTGGCACAGAAATCGATGCCGATGAGATCCTGAAGGCTCTTCCAGGCAATGTGGTCGACGTCCTCGTTGACAATCGCAAACTCCACGGCCGCTCCGTCAAGGACATGGCTGAACGCGTCGGCGACGCCGCGCGCGGCGTATTCCTGCGCACCTTGACGCGGATGGGACGCGAGGTCCCCCTGAGCGCGGACACCCGCGTCTATGTCGGTGACGTCATGACGCTGGTCGGCAGCACCCGCAACATCGAGCGCGCCGCGTCGCAGGTTGGACAGATCCTGAGCGCCGAAGACCGCACCGACATCGCATTCCTTGCCGCAGGCATTGCCATAGGTCTGCTCGCCGGTCTCGCGAGCGTCAAGATCGGCTCAGTGCCCCTGACTCTGGGCGGCGGCGGCGGTGCCTTGATAGCGGGACTTTTCTGCGGCTGGCTACGCTCGCGCCGGCCGACGATGGGTGCAATGCCGCCCGCCGCGCAGCAAACGCTGAGCGACCTCGGGCTCGGCGGCTTCATCGCCGCGATCGGGCTCGGCAACGGCCACGCGGCCTGGGTTGCAATCCAGTCGCACGGCATGCTGCTGGTGGGCATGGGCCTGGTGGTCACGTTGGTGCCGCTGATCGTGACGACCCTGTTTGCCCATCGCGTGCTCCGCATGAACCCGGTCATCATTTGCGGCGCGCTGGCCGGCGCCATGACTGTCGACGCCGCGGTGACCGGGGCCTGCGAAGTTGCAGAAAGCCAGACGCCGGTGCTCGGCGTGGCCGTGCCTTACGCTGTTGGCAACGTCGTCCTGACCGTGCTTGGACCGATCATCGTCGCCAGCACTTTCGCCGGTTGAAGGAGGCGCGCGTGAATCTCCGCCATGCTTCAACAGCGACCTACCTGGCAGGAGCACTGAGCATCTTGGCCTGCTTTCTTGCCCCTGTACGCGCCGACGACAATGTTCGGATCCAGGAAGAGGTTTGGGCCCTGCCACTCCCGCTGCCGATGTTCGCCTATGTTGTCCGGCCCGTCGGCGAAGGCCCCTTCCCGCTGGCGATCATGAACCACGGCGTGTCGCTCAAGCCCGTCGATCGCAGCTTCTTCCCGCTGGTGGAGTTCCGCGACGCCGCCAAGTGGTTTGCCAGGCGCGGCTACCTCGTGGTGGCACCCGTCGGCACCGGCTACGGCGCAGCCGCCATCGACATTCCAGAGCACGGTCTCTACGGGCCGTTCTTCTCCAAGGTCGGAAGCTGTACTAGTCCCAACTTTCACGACGCCGGACGTGCCGTTGCGCAAGTTGATCTCTGGATCATCGACTACATGGTGGCCGAGAAACGCGTTCTGCCGAAGGACATGATCGTCATCGGACAGTCCGCCGGCGGTTGGGCTTCCATTGCGCTCTCGAGCGCAAACCCGCCGCAGGTGAAGGCAATCATCACCTTCGCCGCAGGACGCGGCGGGCGCGTCGACGGCAAACCCAACAACAATTGCGCACCGGACAAGCTGGTCGAAGCAACTGCCGATTTCGGCCGAACCTCGCGGGTACCAATGCTGTGGTTCTATATCGAGAACGACACGTTTTTCGGTCCGGCCTTGTCGAAGCGCATGCACGACGCCTTCACCGCTGCCGGCGGCAGGGCCGAATATCATCTGATGCCGCCCTTTGGCAACGAAGGGCACTTCTTCATCGGCTCGCCCGATACGATTGCGACGTGGTCGCCACTCGTCGAGCAATTCCTTGACGCACAGAAATAGCCGCGGAGGCTGGCGTGGAGGCAGTACATGATTGACGCAACTTCAGTGCTTTCGTCTGGGCGTGCGCTCGTCTGCGTGTCGATATTGTTCGCGGCGGCTCTTGCCGGACCAGCTTCGGCGCAGAATGCAGCCGCGCCCAAGCCGGCTCCAGAGGCAAAGTCCGCCGAAATCGCGCCTCGCGGACAGCGCGAAGCCAAGGACATCACCTATGGCGACTGGCGGAAGCTTTGCGTCAAGCCCGGCGGTGCGGCGATGCTGTGTCGGACCTCGATCACCGGCAAGTTTGCAACGGGCCAGATGGCGGTGCGCGTAGATCTGATCGAGCGCGACGGCGACCGCACTGCCCGGCTACAAGTGTTTGTCCCCGTCGGCATGTATCTGCAACGGCCTGCCAAGCTGACCGTCGATCAGGGAAATTCCCGGTCGTTGCCCTACACCTGGTGCCTGAGCAATGCCTGTATCGCCGCCGACGCCGCCGATCCCAAGTTCATCGAGGACATGGAAGCCGGCAAGGCGCTGGTGCTCGAGGTCACCGATTCCAACCTTTTGTCTCTGACAACATCGCTGCCGCTGGCGAAGTTTGGTTCGGTTCACAACGGCGCGCCCGCACAGACCCTGGAGCAGGACATCGAGGAGTGAGCAGCGGCGAGGTCAGCCATGGTCGGCGCAGGCGCGTTCGATGGAATCGATGAGTGCGCTTGCTGCGAAGGGCTTGGTCAGATAGGCGGCGCATCCGGACTGAACCGCGGCAGCCTGATTTGCCTGGCAGTCGTTGCCGGTAATGTAGATAACGGGGACACTGGCACATTCGCTCGCGAGCCTGCGGCGGAGTGAGATACCCGACTCTCCGTTCAGATTGATATCCAGAACGATGCAGCACGCCTCTTCGATGCAGCCATAATTAAGCAGCGCAGCGGCCGAATCAAAAGCAACAGCATCAAAGCCGTGCATTCGAAGCAGCCGCTCCAAGCTTCGGCGCATTGATAAATCATCATCCACGACGTAAATCGACTTACGTGCAAACAATGGGCCCGTCTTTCTGATTGGAAACCTGGTACTCGCGTCGCAACGACGCTACGCGGCAAAGGTTCCTGCGCTAATCCGACGGCTAACGACGCCGGTATGTAGGCGGCCCAGGGCGAATTATGTCAATAGCATTTCATATTGTCCCATCGTACAGGTCTGATCACGGACCTGAAGAAGCGCACGAAAACCGGCCTGCATTACACCTTTGCCGAATCCAGCAGGCCGAGCCGCTCGGCAGCGGACACCAGTTCGGCAAACGATAGTACCTGCATCTTTGTCATCACTTGGTGGCGGTGCGCCTTCACTGTGCGTTCGGTCGTTCCGAGCTCATAGGCGATCTGCTTGTTGATTTTACCGCGTACGATCAGGTCGAACACTTGTCGTTCGCGCCGCGACAGAGACGTCAAGCGAGAACGAAGCGAATCGAGCTTGCTCTGTTGGCTCCGCGCCACCTCCTGTTGAGCCATTGCCCGCTCTATCGCATCGATCAACTGCTCAGACGATACCGGCTTGATAAGGACATCCTCCGCGCCGGCCTTGATGGCACGAACCGTCGTCGCGGTATCGGCATGTCCGGTCAGGAAGACGATCGGCAGCGGCGAACGGCGTTGGACGAGCGAGCTTTGCAACTCCGGCCCGCTCAGGCCAGGAAGCTGCACATCAAGCAAGATACATCCCGGATGGTCGGACGCTGGCGGATCATCCAGCAACTGCTGGGCGGACGCGTAGGTCACAACTTCATACCCAGCCAGTTTGAGCCGACGCTGAATCGCCATCCGGAAGGATGCATCGTCGTCCACGACATATACGAAGCCGGACAAGTTTTTTTCCCCTCGATGGGTACTTCAAATGCAGAAAGACCAGACGTGCCGTCGATGCCTGAGCAAAGCAGCCCAATTGGGATGCCACAACCGGGAACGAAGCGTCCGCTGTCGGCATATTGCCGCATCATCTGACAGACACTCTGACGGGTTCTCAGTCAGCGCATCGAACCCCTCCTGTACCTTGGTACAATGCACCTACAGACAATGGTTGAAAACCCCAATTATCGCCTAAACAACCGTCGCGGGAAGCGGATTTTCGGCGGCTCCTTATTCCCGCGATGGAAATACCGCGTCACCATTAGTTCGGGAGTTGGCCATGTTCGTTCGCACCGCTGCCGACGCCTCCTCGCGGCTTCATTCGCTCCGTGAGCTGGGGTTAAACACCGATTCAAATCCGATCATCAGTCTAAACGAATTTACCTATAAGAAGGGCTCCGAAGTCTACGGTGAAAAGGAGCCCGCAGAGTACGTCTATCAGGTGAAGAAGGGCGCTGTGCGGAGCTACAAGCTGCTGTCGGACGGCCGACGCCAGATCGGCGCATTTCATCTTGCGGGCGACATCTTCGGGCTGGAAAACGGCAGCGCGCACAGGTTCACGACGGAAGCGATCGTCGACACCACGGTTCGTTTGGTGAGGCGCCAAAGTCTCGAGCTGGTCGCGCAGGACGACGCCGTGGTGGCTCGTAACCTGCTGAGCATGACTACGACCAACCTTCAGCATGCGGAAGACCACATGCTGCTGCTCGGTCGCAAGACTTCGCTGGAGCGGGTCGCAGCCTTCCTGATCGAGATGGACAAGCGGCTGACCGCCGCCGGGATCATGGCGCTGCCGATGTCGCGGCGTGATATCGCCGACTATCTCGGATTAACGCTGGAAACCGTCTCCCGCGCACTATCGCGGTTGCATGAGCTCGGTATCCTCGGCTTCATCGGAAACACTCAGCGCCAGATCGTGCTGCTGGACAGGCTGAAGCTCGCTAGCCTCGATCTCCAGAACTAGACTTAGGGGCCGCAATCGCCGCGAGATGTTCAACCGTCTTGCGCAGGACCTCGAAAAGAACCGCGGTCGACCAACCAAACATCAGGATGCCGTTCATTGCTGTCATAGGTCCGGTCAGCCGCCAGCCCGCCACGGGCGTGATGTCCCCATAGCCGAGCGTGGTGTAGTTCACGAAGGTGAAATATAGCAGATCGCTCCCCGGAGGCGCCGCGCCGACCATCGCATAGGCGAGCGCCCAAATGAGAACCTCGACGGTGTGCGCGACCATCAAAATGACAGCAGTGGTGACCATCACGGCCATCAGGTGCGACCGGGGCCGCGCCGTATGCTTCAAGCCAGCGGTACGAGCGATGTCGATGGCCGCAACGGTCACCAGCGCATGAATCATGATGTTGATCACGCTGATCAAGGTACCGAGCAGGAATTGGACCGCCATTGCGAGCTCCCTCAGACGCTGCCGGGGTTTGGTTTGGTCAGCCCTGCCATCCGGCCCGCGGTATGATGCGGGCGTTTGACGCAGATCAACGTGCCGCGGGCGTGTACGCTCGGCACTGCGGCCGCCAAGAGCCCCGATCATGACGCTCAGCTTGCCACCCTCGAGCCACCCTTCATCAGCAGCGCCAGCGTGTGCCTGGCGATCATGAGATCCTCGTCGGAGGGCACGATGTAGACTGGGATGCGGCTCGCTGGAGACGATATCAGCCGCGATTGCAGCGCGTTCTCTTTCGCATCGAGCTTGACACCGAGCCATGCGAGCTGCTCCGCCACGCGCGAACGGAGCGATGCGGAGTTGTCGCCAACCTCTGCCGTGAAGACGAACGCGTCAAGACCCTGCAGCGCAGCTGCGAGCATGCCCGCGTTGAGACCGATTCGATAAGCGAAATGATCGATGGCGAACTTCGCGCTCGCGTCCTTACTTGCTTCGAGCTGACGCATATCACCGCGCCCCACGACTTTCGGATCGATTTGCCCCGCTCGCACGTCCATCGGCAATCCGTCAAGCGCGGTGAAGGCCATTGTGCTCTCTACGCTCAGTCCACCGCTGAGCGCGCACATCGATGCCTCGCTCCCGAGACGCGCGACTATCACCCGTTTCATCGCGATTTCCGGCGCAATCCTAGGCAAGGCCTTCGCAATATATTCGTAAGTGAGACCATGAAATCCGTAGCGCCGCACGCCCTCGGCATAGAGCTGACGAGGAATGACATAATCATCGGCGGCCGCGGCATGCGTTCGGTGAAATGCGGTGTCGAAGCAGGCGACCTGCGGGAGCGCCAGGAAATTCACCAGGATCGAACGGATAGGCGCCAGATTGTGCGGTAGGTCAAACGGCGCCAACGCGGTCAACCGCTCCAGGCACGCCAGGACTTCGTGATCGATGAGGACCGGCCGATCATGCTCCGCAGCGCCGTGCGCGACGCGGTGCCCGACTGCAATGGGGTGGATATGAAGCTCATCCCGCAACCAGGCGCCGGCAATGTCCATCGCGGCCGCAATATCCTGCACTGCTTCGACTGGGTAAGCGCGATTGGCGAGCGGACCGCCGCCAGCCTTGCTCGCCCGCAGGCGCGGACAGCGCCCGATGCCGTCCAACCGCCCCTTGAGCCGCTGCCGTAGCCTGCCTTCTCCTTCGACAGAGTAGATCTGGAATCGGAGATCAGAAGAGCCGGCATTGATGACAAGGATGGTATCCATGGCGCTCACGTCGCACTCGTTGGAGCATGCCGAATCCCTGCATCAATACCGGCGGTCACTGCAACGGCACCAGGCGGGCCAGACATTTCCACCACCAGATTCCGACCTCGTTGTCGTATCGCTTTGGCTGAAGAGCTCGGTCGAACTCATTTAGGTCAACGCTCGATCGCCAGTTTCGCCGGCACAGCACGTTCGGCACGAATCCAGGCCACCGTCAGCTCCCAGACCACAGATAGAATGATAGGTCCGATGAAGAGGCCGATGATCCCGTGGAAGAGGGTCCCTCCGATCACCCCGATCAGGATCACGAGCGCCGGCGTGGTCAGGCCGCGCCCCATGACAAGCGGTTTCAGGATATTGTCGAGAACCGATACGATCACGAGAAACACCGTCAGTAGGAGCGCGATCGGAAATTCCTTGTCGGTCCAGATCCAGATGATAACCGGCAGGATGACGATGGTCCCGCCGATCTGCACGATCGACAGCAACAGCACCACGAAGGCAAGAAGGCCCGCGCTGGCGATGCCGGCGAGCTTGAAACCTATTCCCGCCAGCAAGGCTTGGATGATAGCAACGCCTATCACGCCTTGAGCCACCGCACGGATCGTGGCTCCCGCCAAGTCCAGAAAATGCTCGCTTTGGTCCGGCACGATGCGCGACAGAAAGCTGCGCCCTGCGGCCACGAGCTGGGGTCCATACGGAAACAGCACGCCGGCCACCGCCACCGACAGCAGAAACTTGACCGTTCCCACACCGGCATTGCCGGCAAACCCAAGCAAGGTGGTCGCGAATGGCTTCAAATAGGGCACGACCGCGCGCAAGAGCGACCGGAGGTTGGTCGTCGCCTGATCCCAGAGATCGAAGAGCTGAGGCCCGATGACTGGCCACTCCTTGAGCGACTGCGGCGGCGAAGGCACATGCAATTCACCGGCCGTCACCTGGGCGGCAAGATCGGTGATCCCGTCGACCGCGCCCATGCCCAGCCAGGTCGCCGGTCCGATCACCACAGCCAGGTTGACGAGCGTGAGGATCGTCGCCGCAAGCTTCGGCCGCCCACCGAGAATGTCGCTGAGGCGCCGAAAAACCGGGTTCAGCGCAGCAGCAAGCACGACACTCCAGGCCAATATGGGGATGAATGGACGGACCAGGAGGAGCGCCCAGACGAGCAGCAGCCCGAGCAATCCGAGCCGGATCAAAAGCTGGATGATCTCGTCTCCGGAGAATATCTGACGGAGTGTTTTCACGGACGCGCCTTCAGTCATGCCGCGCATGCTGAGGCGAACTAGCCCCTGCTCTCACTCAGCTGGCTTGATCCAGATCAAGCGTCACGGCCCTCCTACGGCTGAGGTCCGCACGGGTTCAGCTCACGCTCGGCCTGAAACACTTTTAGCGATCACAACATTTCATGTGCACGGTCATGCCGCCGGCGCGACGGAATCTCTTCCTAGCCGGTCAGTCGAGGTTTCAACCACGTGGAGGACATGATGAGGTTCATCAAAGCGGCATTTGCAGCAATTCTTACTGTCGTGAGCGCCATGATTTCTGTCCCCGGAAGCGAAGCGGCGCCCTTGCCCACCAACGTCGGTGCGATGAGAGCCACGCTTGATAGTGACGTGGTGAAAGTGCGCTACGGAGGCTTGGGTTATCGTGGCGGATGGGGCGGAGGCTATCGCGGAGCGGGATTGGGCTATCGTGGTTTGGGGTATCGCGGCGTCGGCTATGGCTACAGAGGTTACGGATATCGAGGCTACCGTGGCTGGGGCGCCGGCGCAGTGGTCGCCGGCGCTGTCGTTGGTGGCGCGATCGCAAGCTCCGGCTACTATGGTGCATATCCCTCCTACGGCGGCGGATACTCCTCTTACGGCGGAGGATACGGCCATGATTATTGTCCGCCCAGTGCCTACAGCGCCTACGGAAGCTATGGCGGTTATGGCGGCTACTACGCGAGGCGGAGCTACTATTCCGGCTGGTAGAATCTGCCTCGGATTCTCCTGAGAACGCGCTCTTGGCGCCAGGGCTCATCTTCGCGAGCCCTGAAAGCGCCAACGCGGCCGTATACTGCCAATATTGTGAACTACCCCGCGCATTGCGTCGTGAGACCGGGGGTAGTCCTCGGAGTGCGTACCGTCGCGCGCGCTGCCGCACCAGAAGCGGTGCGTCCCTGCACTCCGATCAATCGCGGCGGTCCGGTCGATCGCGTGGGCAGGCGCTGAGGATACGACGCGACAAAGCGCAAAAATGAGGGCCGGCGTTGCTGCCGGCCCCCTGAAGACATCAGATCGGGAGAGTTCAGTACCTCGCGACGACCGGATTGCTGCCCCAGCCAAACCGGTAGTTGAAGCGCACGGTGAGCATATCCACGTCCTGGGTGATCCGATCGTTTACAAAGGCGGCAAGCCGGGGATCAGCGACCGTGAACGAATTATTCCGGTGCCCCATGAAGAGATGGTCGTACTCGAGCCCCACCGACCAGTTCGGCGTGAAGCCATACTCGAAGCCTACACCAATGACACCACCCCAGCGGGTTGCGCTTTGCGCGAGGAGCTCGGTGCCGGAGGGAGTATCAAGAATGCTGAAGCGGTTGTCCGTGATCGCCGCGCCGCCCTTCACGTAGAGCAGTGACGCGTTCCAGGCGTAGCCAATCTGGCCGGTGAAGAGGCCGATGGCACTGGTCTTGCTGCGCGTGGACAGCGTCGGATTGATCAGGCTGACGCGCTGGTTGCTGAGATCCGCCCAATCGCCCTGAGCCTCCAGACCAAACACCCACTGGCTGGCCTGCCAGCGGTAACCGAGCTGGCCACCGATGACGCCACCGGACCGATCGCGGCAGCCGGAAGCGACAGCGACTCCAGCTGCGTCAAGGAAATCCACGCAGTTGTGGTTCTGCGCCCAGCCACCATTGCCGCCGATGTAGAACCCCGTCCAATTGTAGATCGGAATAATCGGTGCCGGAGGCGGCGCCTTCACGGCCATGTCGGCAGCCATGGCGGGTCCCATTGCAGGACCCATGGCCAGCGCCACCAAGCCAATTGTTGTCAGCAGAAGTCTTTTCATCATGCTCTCTCCTTGCCGGCCGCTTTTTGATTGCTCGAACGGCGGCTTGTTGCACTGCGATCATCCCCCAACTTCCAGCTGAAACTCTACGGGCGAGAGCACCAACTCCACGTGCCATAATGGCAACACTCAAGACATTTCGAACGAGACTCGGCATGAAGCACCAAGACCTCCTGCCTATTTCTCAGGGTCGCGCTTGGCATCGTGGCCGCCAACCTCGTCGCCTCGCTCTTGCTCTATCCAGGACGGAATGTCGCTCGAGGGAATCAGCCGTCGCGGCAAGAACGGATTGAGCGTGCCTGCGAACACGATCAATCCCTCATTGAATTTCTCTCGCGCGAAAGCCCGCGCCTCGGGTTCGCTTTCGAATGTGCGCGTCTCCCGTGGACTTCGCCGCTTCGGCAAGGTCCCACGCTTGTGCACCTCGAACGTGACGTACCAGGTCTGCGGCATCCGCCAGTTTCCGGATCGCGATCAAGCGGACATCTGCCGCCGAACAATGACCGGTGAGATCATGTCGGCGTCCTAGTTGCGGCGTTCTTCACGGCGCTCCGTGCGCCCTGTACGCCTTTCCTGACGGCGTTCAGTCCGGCCCGTGCGCCGTTCCTGACGCCGCTCGTGGCGGCCTCCGCGCCTCTCCTGGCGTCGCTCCATGCCGATCGTCTGCGCCCGCGCTTCTGTTCCGAACAGCACCGTGCCGGATGCCGCCAATCCGAGTACAGCGGCCCATCCCAGCAATGAAAGAGCCCCGCGACGATCGATTCGTTCAGACCTTGACGTTTCACTCATGTCAGTTACTCCCGATCTTCAAGGACATTTGATTGGGCAATGCCTCGACGTGCACTCGTTGCTAGTATCGATGGCGGACGCCCCACTCCGAAGATGCGATCGGAGACGCTCACCAAACCTGGTTGCCAAACCAGCCGTACTGCGGCGGCCGTGCGACGAGCCGGATATTTTTTTCGATGTGCCTCCTCGCACTTTTGTTTTGACGCTGCGGCTTCACATCAGCCTTTGTCGACGGACGCGCTGGCGGTCGTTCGGCATCGAGCGGTCCTAGCTGAGCAAAGGCCTCGCGCACGCGCGTCTGTGGGAGGTCGGCGCCTGGCAGGACACCAAGCTCGACCTTGGCGATGTCGGTTGCGACAATCGTGGGCAGGCTGGTGTCGAGAACGACCCGCTCGGGCAATTTCCAATCGGAATGGATGCGGATGGTGGCGGAGCGCGCAGCTCCACCGTGGATGGCAGGCCGATCCTGCACCAGGGCGTCCGCAACGAAGAGCATCGCAAGCAACGCACCGCCGACATAGAACAGATATCGCGAGATGGGCATTGTCGGCGCCGTTGCCGCCGCAGATCTTCGTCTGGCAAGCAACGGGCCACGGCGGCAGGATTGGCGAAGAAATGCAACCTGCATGGGCATGGCTGCCTAAATCGAGCCGCCGTTGCTTCCGCCGCGGCGCGCCCCTGGTGAAGCACTTGCTGATGCATGGGCCGCGCTTCACTGGTAAGCGCACGCACGCTGCAGCAGGCTAATGTTCACCGTGTTCGAACGCGGCGTCGCTTGAGCCAGATCAACGAATCGAATTTTCGCAACGCCGCCTCGCGTAGTATCGCGCGACTTGGTCAGCGGCCGTGACATGCCCCTTGGTACAATGACCGGAAGGGCAATTGCGGAGATGTGGCACGCAACGCAGAATTCCCACTGCGTACATCGAGCTTCTGGCAGGGAGGGCCGATGATGAGTCAATTCGAACTGAGTTCGCGCGCAGCACTTTGCCGGAGGCTTGCAAGGCAGGATCCGGTAAACCAAAGGGTCTGGATGGCCGAGGCAAGAAGCTGGTCACGCTTGGCGGCCGAGAGGCTTCATGATGAGCACCGATTGAAGGGTGGCATCACCGCCCGATTGTTCTTCGCGTTCACCAAATTGGTCGAGGCGCAACACGAGCCCACGAACGAAACGGCAGAGATGATGAAGAGCGGATCAAGAGGCGTCATGCCGTCTCGGAGCTTGTCGCCGACTGCATGACGCATTCCAGCGAGAAGCGTTCGCACGATTGCATACTTGGCTCCAGTGTAGAGAGGGCCGAGATCCCACGTGACAGCTCGCTTCCGATGCGTTCTCGCGCGCTGCACTTATCGGACATCACAGCGTCGTCGTCGAGATTCACCTAACTTGATTCGAACTTGACCCGGCAAAGTCGAAGACGAAGCAGATGCGATTTGTTTGAACCCCTTGATCTAAAGCAAGCCGCCGCCCTGGTGCTGCGTTGGTGTTGTGACGTTGAAGTTCATTTTTGGAGAAGGTCCATGAAATCAACGAGCGCAAGGAAGATTGCCGTTGCCGCCCTCGTATGCGGAACGACGTTGGCCATCGGCTGGAACGACCAAGACGGAATTTCGCTGGGGCTCGACAAGGCGCAAGCGGCGACGAGGTTGTACGTCACTCCCTATAATCGCGGACACTACTACACTAACGAGAGTCTGCCCTGGTACGCCGTGCGAGCCTATTACTTCGGCGGACCGTGGAGCTACGGCTATAGCGGCTGGACCGATTATGCGGCACGCAACGGCATCGGTTGCGTCCCAGGCTCGTTGGTGAAGGGCGGCGATGGCATCATGTACGTGTGCCAATAGAGCTTCATGATGGCGCGATGGGCGGCGCCCATTAAGCCGCCTGTCGCGCTAATCTGCGCTCAGGAGATCGACGGCTGAGGGGGAGGATATCATGACCTATGTTCTGGTCGTCATCAGCTGGCTCGGCGTCGCGAATGGCGCCGTCATATCGACACAAGAGTTTTCAAGCGCAGAGCGTTGCGAAGCAGCCCGGACGGCGCTGATGGAATACGCGAAAGCGCGCAGCAGCGACGAGACACTGAGGCCGCTCTGCATACAGAAGTAAGAAAGAGGCGAAAAGGGCGACGCATGTACCCCGGCCCGACTGAATCGTTCTGGTGGTTCGCCTTCGCTTAACAGATTCACGATTTCGACGGTTCCTTGATCTTGATCAATGGTCCGAGCGCCAGTCCATGGGGCGATCCAAATTCACTCTCACAGGCGGAGACTGTCATGAAGCGTGGTTTAATCACAAAGCTATCACTCGCGGTTGCCGTGGTCGCCCTCGGAGTGTCCGGCTCGATCGACTGGTCGGCGGAGGAAGGCCTTTCGCTCTCGCTCGGCCGGGCCGAAGCACGAGTCGGGCGGCCCTTGACACCCGTATCAGTCGCCGGCGTAGCACGGCGCACCACCAGGCGCGCGGTCGTCGGCGGCGCGGCAGTCGGTGCAGCCGCGGTCGGTACCGGATGTGTCCGCGTTCTGGTCAATGGCAGCTACGTCTGCCGCTGATAGCCCTCGTTGCCGGCTCCGAACATCGCATCCTGCCAGATAATTTTTTCGGCAGGATGTGCGGTTCAGGTTTCGGAGCGCGATGGGCGTTGCCACATGCGAGCGGCGATGTACCGGCCAAATCCTCGTTGGGCCACTGGGAGATTTTTCAGTCTCCCAGCGGCCCTTTGGCGTCCCCGTCGCTTCCCTTCAGCAACTCGTATTTAATCCGCCGCATGCGTGCCTGGGCTTCGAGCGGCTTGCAATAGGCGGTTGACGCTGCGAGCAGATCGATGGTGGCGAGAAATGCATAGCGCGACGCCGTCGGCTTAAGCGCGTCTGGCGCTTCGGGCACGTGTACCCCAAGTGCAATATCGGCGATCGAGGCCAGCCTGCTTTGCGGCTTGGTAATTGCGACGACCAAGGCGCCGTATTGCTTGGCGATACTGGCTGCCTCGATCACTTCGTTCGCTGCACCGGTGGTCGAGATGGCAACGACGACGTCATCCCGCCCGAAGGTCGCGGCGATCATGCGCATCAAGCTCGGATCGGAGGCATGCGAGACGGCGATCCCAAGACGAAAGAACCGGTTCTGAACTTCCGCCGCCGCAAGAGTGGAACCGCCCCCCACCCCGAACGCTGCAAGCTTCGAACAGCGGGAGATAGCTTCGGCAGCCCTCTCGATATCCTCCTTGCGAAGTCCCTCCTCGGCAGCGGCAATTGCACGACGAATTTCCTGAAACACCGACCGCCAGAGCGCGGGGCGCGCCAGATCGGTCCCGACATGCGGGGGAGGCTCAACGTAAATCCGCCCAACCGCCATTGCTTGAGCCAGCCTCACCTTGAGGTCGCGGACGCCCCGGCAACCGACGGAGCGGCTGAACCGGGTTACTGTCGGCTCGCTGACGCGCGCCCGACGGGCCAGCTCGGAATTGCTGGCGTGAACGGCAAATTCCATATCGGCCAGCAGCACCGTGGCAACGCGCTGCTCGGACGGGCTGAGGCTTGGAGCGCTCTGCCTGATGAGGGAGATGATGTCGCCGGCCACGACATTGTCGTCGCCGGGCGGCTTCGAGATTGCTGCGCCAACGGCTCCCGCCGGATGATTTCGCTTTGCACGCGCCATTGCCCGCCCTTCCCCAGGTCAGATCAACCTGCGCTCTTGGCAAGAAGCTGCCGTAAGAAACCTTCAGCATCGACCAAACGTATATCGGCCCGCCCCATCAAGAACAGCATTTTCCGCTTGATAATTGCTAAATTGTGTATGTAACTTTCAAACAAGCAATAGCGTGCCGTCAGCCCAAGCAGCTGAGAGGCACATCCCCTGCTCCGGGAAGCAGGCGGTTCAACAAGGCGGGAGGGCGATCATGAGATACGGTCCAAGTGTCTTGATGCGTGGCGTCGTGGGGCTGGTTACCGCGTCATTCTTGTTTGCGCAGGCCAATGCCGCCACCCTGCTGCGCGAAGCCACCATCGGAGAACCGCCGCCGCTCGACGTCATGCTGACGACAGCCGACGTCGCATCGGTCATCGGCCGCCACATCTTCGAGACCCTGTATGCGCTGGACTCGACCTATACGCCGCGTCCGATGCTGGCCGAGAGCGATCGCACGGAAGACGGCGGTCGGACCATCGTCATCAAGCTCCGCGAAGGTGTCCTCTTCCACAACGGCAAGGAGATGACCGCCAAGGACGTGGCCGCCTCGATGACGCGATGGGGCAGTTTCGGTGCGCGCGGCAAGCTCCTGATGGCGGCGGCGACCTCGGTCGAGGCGACTGGAAAGTATGAAGTCACGCTGAAATTGTCCGCGCCGAACGGCGCCTGGAAGGCTCTCATTGCGGACGTCAATGGCGGTCTTGCGATCTATCCGGAAGACATAGCCGCCAAAGCGGGGAACCGGCCGATCGAGCAAAAGGACTATATCGGCACCGGGCCTTACAAGTTCGTGGAGTGGCGGCCGAACCGCTATGTCGAGGTGGAGAGGTTCGACGGCTACAAGCCGGTGAAGGAAAAGGGCGACGGCTTCGCCGGCGCCCGCGTTGCGAGCTTCGACAAGATCCGGTTCATTCCGGTGCCCGACGTCGGCACGCGCGTAAGCGGCGTGCAGGCGGGCGACTACGACTATGCGGAAATGATCTCCGGTGATCTGTACGAGTCCCTGAGCAAAGATCCATCGGTCCAGGTGCAGCGTACCAACGCGCCGATCTTCGGCCTTTTCTTCATGAACTCGAAGCAGGGGATTCTGAAGGACAACTACAAGCTCCGCCGCGCCATCCAGATCGCGTTGGACAAGTCGCAGGCGCTGCGCGTCGCCTTCGGTCCCAAGGACCTGTGGAATGCCGAAGGATCGATCTTTCCCAACGGCACACCCTGGTACTCGACGGAAGGCGCCTCAAATTATAGTGCGCACGACCCGAAGAAGGCCAAGGAGCTCGCAAAGGAGGCGGACTACACGGGGACGCCGATCCGCCTGCTGGTCTCGACGAACTACCAGGCACACTATGACGAAGCCTCCGTCTTCACCCGCCAGCTGGCCGATGCCGGCATCAATGTTCAGATGATGGTCGTCGATTGGGCGACCCTTCTGAAGATGCGCGGCCAGCCGGAACAATGGGACATCTTCGTCACCCACCATTCCTTCGCCCCCGACCCGCTGCTGCTCACGTTCTTGAATGCGAGCTATCCCGGCTGGTGGGACAGCCCCGAGATCGGCTCGCTTCGGGCCGAGTTGATCAACACGACCGATCCAGCTGCGCGGAAGTCGACTTGGGGCAAGATCCAGTCGCTGATCTACGAGCAGGTACCGGTGATGAAAGTAGGGGACGCCTACACCTATGACATTGCTTCTCCCAAGCTCAAGGGGCTCAACCCAAACGGTCCCGTGTTCTGGAATGTGTCGACGAAATAAGGACGGGCAATGACGCCGCGAAGACTGTCGAGCGCCGGCGCCGGCGCGCATCGTTGCCGCTGACCAGGCGCCCAATCACATGTGGTCTTACGCATTCAAGCGCGCAGGAACGACGGCGGTGACGCTGCTGGCAGCGTCCATCATCATCTTCGCGTTCATCCATATCGTGCCGGGTGACCCGATTTATGTTCTGCTCGGTGACACCGCGACTCCCGACCAGATCGACGCCCTGCGTCACCAGCTCGGTCTCGACCAACCGATCATTCTGCAATATCTCACTTGGGCCGGCCACGTGCTCGAGGGTGACCTCGGGCGGTCGATCTTCTTCCAGGCGCCCGTGCTGTCGGTGATTGCCGATGGCGCCGAGACCAGCACCTTGCTCGCCACCATGACGATGATCTGGGTTGCGGTCATCGGGGTGCCGATCGGCATGATCGCGGCGGTCCGGCACGGCACGTGGCTCGATCAGGGATTGTCCGGCGGGGCGATGCTGATGGCCTCGATACCCACGTTCTGGGTCGGGCTCTATCTGATCCTGATCTTTGCCGCCTGGCTCGGTTGGTTTCCGAGCTCCGGTTATCCATCGATCTTCGAAGGTGGTGTCGTCAATCTCCGCTATCTCGTCCTCCCAAGCCTGGCGCTTGCGGCTCCGAATGCCGCTTTGATCCTGCGGCTGACGCGCGCCAGCATGCTCGACGTCTCCCGGGAGGACTACGTGCGCACGGCGCGTGCAAAGGGAATCCGGCCGTGGCAGGTCGTGCGCCGCCACATCTGGCGCAATGCACTCCTGGCAGTCGTGTCCGCATTCGGCTTCACCTTCGCCGCGCTGCTGTCCGAAGCGGTGGTGACCGAAACTGTGTTTGCGCTGCCCGGCATCGGCCGCCTCGTCGTTCAGTCGATCCTTCGTCGAGACTACCCTGTGATCCAGGGCGTCATCCTGGTCATCGTGGTGGTTTATCTCCTGATCAATCTGATCGTCGATCTGAGCTATCGTCTGCTCGATCCGCGGGTCGAACTCCAATGAGCAGCAACAGCGTGACATTGTGGCTCAAGCCGTTCCTCGCCCGCCCGATCGCGATGGCCGGGCTCGGGGTCCTTCTGGCGACCGTGCTCGCCGCGGTCTTCGCACCATGGCTCTCGCCTTACGATCCGTATGCCATCGATCCCCTGATCCGCCTGACGCCCCCGAACGTGACCCACTGGTTCGGCACCGACCAATTCGGCCGGGATACCCTCTCGCGCACCATTCATTCAGCACGCATGGCACTTCTGATCGGCTCGGGCGTGGTCGTCTTCGCTCTCGCGACCGGCGTTCCGGCCGGCGTACTTTCCGCTCTGTTCCCGCGGCTGGGTCATCTGCTGATGCGCATGGTCGACGTGCTGATGGCCTTCCCGACTCTGCTTCTCGCACTCGGCCTGATTGTCATCTTGAGCCCGAGTGTGGCCACCGTCATTCTGGCCATCGGGATCGGCTACATGACGACGACGACCCGGATCGTCTATGGACTGACACTGCGCTTGCGCGCGGAAACCTATGTCGAGGCGTCGCGCAGCATGGGCGCCGGAGCGGCCTGGCTCATCAGTCGGCACATCTTGCCGAACCTGGTCTCACCACTTCTCGTGCAGGCCAGCTTCGTCTTCGCCTTCGCGCAGCTCGGCGCGGCTTCACTCGACTTCCTGGGCCTCGGCGCCCCGCCGGACATTCCGAGCTGGGGCAATATGCTGGCGGAATCGCGGACCTTCATCACGCGCGCGCCGTGGCTGCTCTTCTTCCCGGGCATGATGATCGTGGCGACGGCGTTTTCTCTGAACCTGGTCGGCGATGCATTGCGCGATCGACTCGATCCGCGGTTCCGTCAAGTCTTCGGTGAGAAGGGTTAGGGCCGTGCTGACAGTTTGCGACCTTACGGTGTCGGTGGGGCCGGAAACCGCGCCGGTGGACATCGTCGCGGGCGTGTCCTTCGGCTTGGCCAAGGGCGAGATCCTCGGTCTCGTCGGCGAGTCCGGTTGTGGAAAGAGCATGACCTCGCTTGCGGTCATGGGATTGCTGCCGCAGCCCGGTCCCCGGGTCCGGGCCGGGCGGGTCCTGTTGGAGGGCTGCGACGTAACGCAGCTGCAGCCCTGGCAACGTGTCGAAGCCGGCCACGGCCGCATGGCAATGATCTTTCAGGAGCCGATGACCTCACTCAACCCGGTTCGTCGGATCGGCGATCAGATCGCCGAAGCCGTGCGCGTGCATGAGGGAATTTCGGGCGCGGCGGCTCTCTCCCGTGCGCGTGAACTGCTCGAACTGGTACGCATGCCCGACCCCAAAATGCAGCTGTCCGCGTATCCGCATCAGTTGTCCGGAGGCCAACGCCAGCGGGTCATGATCGCGATTGCGCTGGCCTGCAGGCCACAGGTGCTGGTCGCCGATGAACCGACCACCGCGCTGGATGTCACCATACAGGTTCAGATTCTCGGGCTGTTGCGCGAGCTCTGCAATCGGCTCGATATGGCGATATTATTCATCACCCACGACATGGGAGTCATTGCGCAGCTCGCCGATCGCGTGGCTGTCATGTACGCCGGCCGGATCGTGGAAACCGCTTCAGTCGATGCGCTGTTCGGCGAACCGCGTCACCATTACACCCGCGGACTGATGGATTGCATGCCGTCGCGAAATTCCGGCGCGCGCCGGCTGCCTACAATTTCTGGTCAGCCGCCGCTGCCAGGTTCGGTCGCTGCTGGCTGCGTGTTTGCCTTGCGTTGCGCAGCGGTGCGCGATGAGTGTCGCGTGGCAACCCCGCCTCGCCTGGAGGCCTCCCAAGGGCACGAGGTGCTCTGTGCATTTCCGCTTGCCCGCGGGGAGCTGCCATGAGCGGCAATGCCATCCTCGACGTCCGGGACATGATGGTCTCGTTCAGTGCCAGGCGAGCCGGTCGGAAATACCGGGTGCAGGCGGTGGACGGTGTATCGCTGTCGCTGGCCGAAGGCGAGGTCCTCGGGATTGTCGGCGAGTCCGGCTGCGGCAAGACCACGCTGGGCCGCACCCTCGTCGGGCTGGTCCAGCCCGACAGCGGCAACATCAAATTGAAGGGAACCGAATTGATCGGAGCCGGCGGCTCCGGCCTCCGTGAGAAGCGTCTGAGCGTCCGAATGGTCTTCCAGGATCCCAATGCATCGCTCAACCCGCGGCGCACAATTGGAGATTCGGTGGCGGAGGCGGCCGACATCAGCGGCTTCTTCAAGAACCGCGCCGAGCGCAGCGCGGCCATAGCTGCCACCTTGACGGCCGTCGGGTTGAACCCGTCTTTCGCAGCTCGCTATCCCTACGAGCTGAGTGGCGGGCAGCGGCAGCGGGTCGGAATCGCACGCGCCATTCTTCCCACCCCGTCCATCATCGTCGCCGACGAGCCGGTCTCGGCCCTCGACGTTTCCGTGCAGGCCCAAGTGCTCAATCTGATGACGGATCTGCGTGACCAGCTGAGACTGTCGATGCTCTTCATCTCGCACGACCTTGGCGTGATTGGACAGATCACCAGCCGCGTTGCTGTCATGTATATGGGCCGGATCGTGGAGCAGGCCGGGACGCGGACGGTGCTGGATCATCCGCTCCACTCCTATACTCGCGCGTTGGTGGCGGCAATTCCGAAGCCCGATCCATCGAAACGGATCCTGGGCGGGATCGAAATCGGTGAACCGCCAAGCCTCTTCACGCGGCCGCGCGGCTGTGCCTATGCGCCCCGCTGTCCAATGGCCAGCGATCGCTGTCTCGTCGATGTGCCACAACTTCGATCTGTCGGTGCGGACGGTCGGACGATCGCCTGCCACAACGTATAAGCAGCGAGTGCCGCGCGCGGCGAAATCACGCAACGCCTACGATTGATTTCCCCTCTATTCGAGCGATCCCATTCACGCGGCCGCAGTCGCAACCGCCATGCGGCTGGCGGGTGCCAATTCGGGAGGCCTGACGCCTGTTGCACCGCGATGTTAATCGCGACGCAACATTCAAAATGAGACTGCCTGTTAAGCCGCGCACGGCTCCGGCACGTGCGCTGCATCCGAGTTCGGATAGCCTCCCTTTCAAGAACCGTTGGCCTTGTCCGAACGCCGCATCGCGCGGCGGATGCGTCAAGCGCGGTGAAAAACAGCGACAAGAACGCCCTGGGAGGAGAGCAATGTTGAAAGGCAGTCTAGGACTGATCGCGTTGAGCAGCCTGTTACTTTCGGGCACCGCCTTCGCACAGGAGAAGATCAAGGTCGGCGTCACCGCGACGCTCGAAGGCACCTACACCGTGCTCGGCGAGGACGGTATTCGCGGCTTCCAGACGGCCCTCAACGTGCTCGGCAAGAAGGTCGGCGATAAGGAACTCGAATTTGTCATCGCCTCGACCGACGCAACGCCGGACTCCGCTGTACGAGCCGTGCGCAAGCTGATCGAGCAGGACAAGGTACAGATCCTGCTGTCACCGCTGTCCGGAGACGAAGGCATCGCGGTCAAAAATTTTGCAAAGACCCATCCCGAACTGACCTTCATCAACGCCGCATCGGGTGCCCAGGAAACGACCTATGTCGATCCCGCTCCGAACTTTTTCCGCTACAACATGGACGGCGCGCAGTGGCAGGTGGGCCTGGGCAAGTACGCTTATGACCAAAAGAAGTATCGCAAGATCGCGACCGTCGGCGAAGACTACTCGTTCATCTATACGCAGGTGTTCGGCCTCGTGCTCGAGTTCTGCGGTGCTGGCGGACAGGTCACCAACCGGCAATGGGTGCCGCTCGGCACCAAGGACTTTGCCTCGGTTATCGCCGCACTGCCCGACGACGTCGATGCAATCTATCTCGGCCTCGGCGGCGCCGACGCCGTCAACTTCCTGAATCAGTACCAGCAGGCCGGCGGCAAGGCGCATCTGATGGGCGGCTCGATCATGATCGACCAGACAATCCTGTCGTCCAAGGGAAACGCCAAGAATGCCCTGATCGGCACGCTGGCCGCGAGCGGCCAGGCCGACACCTGGGAGAACCCGAGTTGGCAGAAGTTCGTGAAGGACTATCAGGACGCCTTCCCGCCCAACAAGCGCTTCCCGAGCCCGTCGCTGCTCGCCACCAACTATTATGGCTCGACAATGGCGCTGATCCTGGCGCTGCGTCAGGTCAACGGAGACCTCTCCAACAATCAAGCCAAGTACAAGGAGGCCCTTGCCAAGATCGAACTCGACGCACCCAACGGAAAGATCAAGCTGGACTCCAACCGCCAGGCGATCGGCACCAACTTCGTCACCGAGGTCGTCGACGACGGCAAGGGCGCGCTGTTCTCAAAGGTCGTGAACGTGATCCCGAACGTCAACCAAACGCTGGGCTACGATCCCGCGGTGTTCGCCAAAATCGGTTTGCCGAGCCGCACAGTACCGGAATGTAAGAAATACTGACCTAGTCTCGTTCGCGAACGATGACCGGCCGGGGAGAGATTTGCCAGAAGCGCGACACGTGCGCCCTTGCATTCTCTCCCCGGTTGTTGAACGCTACAAAAAAATACAAGAGCTTTTGGGAGGAGAGGCATGAGCCGGGCGCTCGCCGTCTTCCACGGCCGCTTTGGTCGGGCGACGGTCTATCAGTTGAACCGCCCTTTCAACATCCACGCACATCGCGAAGGTCATTTGATCTTCCATGTCGGCGGGCGTTCCGCATGCATCGATGTCAGCGACGGACGTTACGAGCTCACCGAAGGTTCCGTCGTCGCGGTCAATCCGTGGGAGCCGCATAATTTCCTGCCGTCCGATCTCGAAGGCGGCGCCGTTTTCTTCGTGCTCTACGTCAATGCCGAGTGGTTTGCGCCCGATGCGCCCGGCGCCGACCGCCTGCGCTTCGGCCGCACCCAGTTCACGCGGTCCGTTGCGCTGGACAAGCACATCAGGCACGCAGCCGCCCTCGTGTGCGGTGCTCCCTCGCTCAACAGCCTCGATGGCGAGCTGAGAAGCCTGATCGACATCTGTTATGACGAAAGCTGGCAACAGGCCGCGACCGCGCGCGACCCGCGCGCAAACGGTTCTGTCACGGATTTTCGCGTGCGCAAGTGCATCAAGATGATGTCGGAGAGTCCTGGCGCCGAGATCGAGCTCGACACCATCGCGCGCGAATCCGGCCTGTCCCGGCCGCATTTCTACCGGCTCTTCCGCACCCAGACCGGCGTCACGCCACACCTCTATCTCAACACGCTGATGATGGAGCAGGCGCTGGAAGCGCTGGTGGCGAGCGAAGCGCCGATCGCCGACATCGGCTTCGATCTCGGCTTCTCGTCGCAGAGCGGATTCACCCGCTTCTTCGCTGCCAATGTCGGCATGGCGCCGACCGATTATCGCCGCGCGGCCAAGGTTTTGCGCGCCTGAGGCCACGCGAAAAGATACTCACGATCAAGCGCCTCCCTTACAGCCGCATTAGGATGCGCCAAAACGCGGTCCCGAAAGAGGATCGCGCGCGATAGGGAGCGCACGTTCATGGCAGGGCTTGCGGCCGGCAACGGTCTGCGTGCCTCTCCGCCCCGCCTGTGGGGTGAGAGATGGGGTGACGTGAAGACGGAGCGGCGATCATGACCCGCTTTGTCGAACGCCATCCCGCCTGGGCCCTGATCGTCATCATCGCGATCGCGGTGGCGCTTTGGCTGATTTTCGCAGTGTGGCCGCAGAGCGTTGAAGATGCGTTCGGCCGCAAGCGGGTCTTCCTCAACGCGCTCTTCAACGGCATCACACTCGGCGGTCTCTATTTCCTCGTCGCCAGCGGTTTTACGCTGATCTTCGGCCTGATGCGCAACGTTAACCTCGCGCACGGCTCGCTCTATTTGTTCGGCGGCTATGTCGGCTACGCCATCAGCGCCGCGACCGGCTCATGGGTCCTCAGCTTCATCGTCGCTTTCATCCTGACGGCGCTGGTCGGCGTCCTGCTCCAGGTCCTCGTCTTCCGCCGCATGGAGGGCCAGGACCTGCGCCAGACCATGGTGACGATCGGTCTCTCGATCGTGTTCGCCGATTTGATGCTGTGGGCCTGCGGCGGCGATTTCTATCAGATCCAGACGCCGAACTGGCTGATCGGACCCGTGGAGCTTCCGCTGGTCACCGCGGTCAAATCCTCAGGCGAGCCGGTCTATCTCCGCTATCCCATGGTCCGACTCGTGATCTTCGCCGCCTCCGTCGTGATCGGCGTGGCGATGTGGCTGGCGCTCCACCGCACGCGGATCGGCATGATCATCCGCGCCGGCGTCGACGATCGCGACATCCTGGCTGCAACCGGGGTGCGGATCCAACTCGTTTTCGTGGTGGTGTTTGCGCTCGGCGCCGGCCTCGCCGGCGTCGCCGGCGTCGTCGGCGGAACGTTCCAGTCGCTCTCGCCCGGCGAGGACATCCGCTTCCTGCTCGCCTCCCTCGTCGTCGTGATCGTCGGCGGCATGGGCTCGATCCCGGGGGCTGCGCTGGGCGCGCTTATCATCGGTCTCGCCGAGCAGCTCGGCTCGGTCTACATCCCAACGTACGCCATCGTCGTGACCTTCCTGATCATGGTTCTGGTGCTGGCAATTCGGCCGCAGGGCCTGTTGGCGAGGCGCTGACATGTCCCTCGCTCACGACGCCCGCGTCCCGGTTCGTCCCACCGCTGCTGTGCAACGCTCCAGATTGCGCGGATGGCCGGAGATCGACAATCCGGCGGCCTGGACCGTCGCGGCCATTCTCCTGATCATGCCCCTGATCGCCAACGGCTTCTTCCTGATCGAGATCTTTGCGACCACGCTGATCCTCGGAACCATGGCGCTGAGTCTGATGTTTCTTGCCGGCTATGGCGGCATGGTCAGCCTGATGCAGCTCACCATCGCCGGTTTCTCCGCCTATATGGTCGCGGTGTTTGGCGTCAGCGGCAACGCCAATATCAGCCTGGGATGGCCGTGGTGGCTTGCGGTGCCGATGGCGCTCGCGCTCGCGACCATCTTCGGCACGCTCGGCGGCGCGCTGGCGGTGCGCACCGAGGGCATCTACACCATCATGATCACGCTCGCGATCGGCGCGGCGTTCTATTATTTCACCAACCAGAACTGGGCGATTTTCAACGGCCATACCGGCATCAATACCGTTGCCACGCCGCATTTCTGGGGCGTCAACTGGCGTGCCGACATTCCCTTCTATTATATCGTCCTCGCGGTAGCCGCGCTGTGCTACTTCGCCGTGGACTACATCTCCCGCGCACCGTTCGGCCTCGCGCTGCAAGGCGTACGCGACAATCCGCGCCGCATGGCGGCGCTCGGCTTCAACGTCAATGCGCATCGCGTTGCGGCCTACGCCTTCGCGTCCTTCGTCGCGGCGTTGGCTGGGGTACTCCAGGTCTGGAACTACCGGCAGATTTCGCCGGGATCCGTGAGCGTTGGAGCCTGCATCGATATCCTCATCATCGCGATCGTCGGCGGCATCACGCGCCCCGTCGGACCCTTTATCGGCGCGCTGATCTTCGTGCTGCTGCGCACCTTCGCACTCGACTTCCTGGTCAAGCTGGGGCTCGACGGCAACCGCTTTCGCCTCCTGATCGGCCTCGGCTTCCTCGCGATCGTGTTCTGGTCCTCGGACGGCGTCATCGGGCTCTGGCAGAGCTGGCGGCGCCGCCAACGCTCCGGCGCGGCAAGTTCAAGTGGACGACATCGCCGAGAACCTGGCCGAGAACCTGGCCAAGGATCCACCCAAGGATCCACTCAAGGATCCCGCCATGGATAGCGTCGCGCAGCGCCTCTCTGTCGTGGGCGCCGGCGCGGCGCTGGAGCTGCGCGGCGTGACACGTCTGTTCGGCGCGCTCGCGGCACTCACCGACATCACCATTACCGTCCGCCCCGGCGAACGGCGCGCCGTGCTCGGCTCCAACGGCGCCGGCAAGACCACGCTGTTCAACTGCATCACCGGCGACTTCCCACCTTCTTCCGGAACCATCCGCTTCTTCGGCGAGGACGTCACGCACTTCCCGCCTTATGAGCGCATCCGCCGTGGCCTGCGTCGGACTTACCAGATTTCCGCGCTGTTTCCAGGCCTCACCGTTCAAGACAATGTCTACCTCGCCTGCCGTGGTGTCTCACGGGGGCGCTTCTCGTTTCTCCGCCCCGGTCAGAACGATGCGTTGATGCACGCGGCCGAAAATCTGGTGCAGGCCGTCCATCTCTCAGGCGTGAAGGATCAGCGCGTTGCCGAGCTCGCGCATGGCCAGCAGCGCCAGCTCGAGATTGCACTTGCGCTTGCCGGCGCGCCGCGATTCGTCCTGTTCGATGAACCCGCCGCGGGACTGTCGCCGACCGAGCGTGCAGAGCTGATCGAGATATTGACCTCCCTGCCCGCGCATATCGGTTACATCATCATCGAGCACGACATGGACGTGGCCCTGCGCGTCGTCGAGAGCGTCACAATGATGCACAACGGGCGGATCTTCAAGGAAGGCCGTCCGCAGGAGATCGAGTCCGATCCCGAAGTGCAGGAGCTTTACCTCGGAGGCGGCCATGAATGAGGTCCGCCGTACCGCCGCCGCGCTCGAAGTCCGCGGCCTGGACGTCTATTACGGCCATTCGCATGCGCTGCAGGGCGTGGACCTGACGCTCGAGGCTGGCGTGTTCTCGGTCGTCGGCCGCAACGGCATGGGCAAGACCACGCTATGCAAGGCCATCATGGGGCTGGTGCCGGTCAGCGGCGGCTCGATCCGCATCCGCGGCGATGACATCACCCGGCAGCCGCCCGCCCACATAGCCCGACTCGGCGTCGGCTACGTTCCGCAGGGACGGCGGCTGTGGCGTTCACTCAGTGTCGACGAGCATCTGCAGCTTGCCGCCGGCTTGCGCCGCGGCGCCTGGACGGTCGAGCGCATCTACAAGACGTTTCCGCGGCTGGCCGAGCGCAAAGATCACGGCGGCGGCCAGCTCTCCGGCGGCGAGCAACAGATGCTTGCGATCTCCCGCGCGTTGCTCACCAACCCGCGGCTCCTGATCATGGACGAGCCCACCGAGGGGCTCGCGCCGGTCATTGTGGCCCAGGTCGAGGAGATGCTGCTACGGCTTGGCGAGGACGGCGAGATGTCCGTGCTCGTGATCGAGCAGAATATCGGCGTCGCGACGGCCGTGTCGCGTAACGTCGCGATCATGGTCAACGGCCGCGTCAACCGCATCATCGATTCGGTGCGGCTTGCTGCCGATCGCGAACTGCAGCAGCGCCTGCTCGGTGTCGGAATGCACGCCGGACTCGAGCTCGATCTCGACGTGCCGCCGGCGGATACGGAACCGAAGCCTTCTCCGCAGCAGACGCGGCCAGGCGGCGCGATCCGCATCTACATGTCCAACCCGACGCCGCCGACACGCTGGTCGCAACCGGTGCCGATCGCCCGCATCGAGGCCGCGGCCCGCACGTTCTCGACACAGGTGATGCGTCTCGACGAGACGGCACGACGCCGGCACGAACCGGTCGCGGCGCAAACGCAGGGCTCTCCGGTCGTGCTCGTCGTCGGTACGCTCGACACCAAGGGCGCCGAGCTCCGCTTCATCCGCGACATCATCGCCGGGACCGGCCTGCGAACCCGATTGGTCGATGTCTCCACCAGCGGCAGGCACGCGGCCAGCGACGTGTCCGCCCAGGAGATCGCCTTGAACCATGGTCGCGGCGGATCGGCGGTATTCGGACCCGACCGCGGCGCCGCCGTCACCGCGATGGCCGAGGCCTTCGCCAGCTGGCTGCGGCGCCAAAACAATGTTGCCGGCGTGATTTCGGCGGGCGGCTCGGGCGCAGCGTCGCTGGTCGCGCCCGGTATGCGGATGCTTCCTGTCGGGGTGCCGAAGCTCATCGTCTCGTCCGTCGCCTCTGGCGACGTCGGGCCCTATGTCGGCCCCGCGGACATCACCATGATGCATTCGGTCACCGACGTTCAGGGCCTCAACTCGATCTCGCGCGCCGTGCTGGCCAACGGCGCCAACGCGCTCGCCGGCATGGTCAAGGCGCGCCTAGATCAGCATGCACGGAAGGATCGCGACGACAGCGGATTGCCGTCGGTCGGCATCACCATGTTCGGTGTCACCACGCCGGCGGTGCAGAAGATCGCGGCCGACTTGCGCGAGGATTTCGAGTGCCTGGTTTTCCACGCCACCGGCGTCGGAGGACGTTCAATGGAGGCACTCGTCGATTCCGGGCAACTCGCAGGCGTCATCGACCTCACGACCACGGAGGTCGGGGACCTCCTGATGGGTGGCGTGTTCCCGGCCACCGACGACCGCTTTGGCGCCATCATCCGCAGCCGGGTGCCTTTTGTCGGCTCGGTGGGCGCGCTGGACATGGTGAATTTCGGCGCGCCCGAGACCATCCCGGAGCGCTACCGCGGCAGGAAATTCCACGTCCACAACCCGCAGGTTACCTTAATGCGGACCACGGCGGAGGAGAACGAGCGCATGGGGCACTGGATCTCCGATCGGCTCAACCGGATGGATGGCCCGTTGCGCTTCTTCCTGCCCGAGGGCGGCGTCTCCGCGCTCGACGCACGAGGACAGCCATTCTGGGATCCGGACGCCGATGCGGCGCTGTTCCGAACGCTGGAACGGAACGTGCGGCAGACCGCCAACCGTCAGCTCATCCGCGTTCCCAAGAACATCAATGATCCCGAGTTCGCCTCCACCATTGTCAGCGCGTTCCGAACATTGTTCGGGCGCACCGGGGCGCGCCGGAGACTAGCGAGGTGACCGATGGCCCGGTTTGAACGCGCTGCACTGTTGAAGCGCTTCCGCGACATGGCAAGGCGCGGCGAGCCCATCGTCGGCGGCGGCGCCGGCACCGGCCTTTCGGCCAAATGCGAGGAGGCTGGCGGTGTCGATCTCATCGTCATCTACAATTCCGGCCGCTACCGCATGGCCGGCCGAGGCTCGCTCGCGGGATTGATGGCTTACGGCGACGCCAACGCCATCGTGCTGGAGATGGCCGGCGAAGTGCTGCCCGTCGTGACCAGGACGCCAGTGCTCGCCGGCGTCAATGGCACGGATCCGTTCCGCGACATGGATCTTTTCCTGGACCAATTGAAAGCGCTCGGCTTCGCCGGTGTGCAGAACTTTCCGACCGTCGGCCTTATCGACGGCGTGTTCCGCGCCAATCTCGAAGAGACCGGCATGTCTTATGCGCTCGAGATCGACATGATCGCAAAGGCGCGCGAGAAGGACCTGCTGACGACGCCCTACGTCTTTAGCGAGAAGGAAGCTGCCGCGATGGCGATCGCGGGCGCGGATATCATCGTCTGTCATCTGGGCCTGACGACCGGGGGCACCATCGGCGCGCAGACCGCACTCAAACTGACGGATTGCCCAGCGCAGATCGACACCTGGGCCTCCGCCGCGCTCGGCGTCAATCCGGACATTCTGGTGCTCGCTCACGGCGGACCGATCTCCGATCCGGACGATGCCGATTTCATCATGAGGAACACACGCAATTGCCACGGCTTCTACGGCGCCTCCTCGATGGAGCGGCTGCCGGTCGAACGGGCGCTGACGGATCAGGTTCGCAAATTCAAGGCGATCGGCGCGCGATAACGCCGAAAGGTCGAGGGAGAGAAACATGTCAGGGACTCTGGTCGGTGAATTGATCCTTTGGCTGATCGTCGCCGTCGTGGTGATCGTGGTCGGCGTCTACATCGTGAACTGGCTCTATCACCGCTCGTCCAAGGAGACCTCATTCGTTCGGACCGGCCTGCTCGGCGAGCGCGTTGTGATCAACGGCGGCGCCTTCGTGCTGCCGTTCATCCACGACTACACGCCGGTCAACATGAACGTGCAGCCGATGGGCATCGTGCGCTCCCGCCAGGACGCCGTGATCACCCGTGACCGCATGCGCGTCGACATCGAAGCCGATTTTTATGTCCGAGTGCAGGCGACCCGGGAAGCCGTGTCTATCGCGGCCGCCACGCTCGGCCGCCGTACCATGGAGCCCGAACAGCTCCACGCCCTCCTCGCCGGCAAATTCATCTCGGCCATTCGGTCCGTTGCCTCGGAGATGACCCTCGAGCAGATGCACGAGCAGCGCGGCGAGTACGTCGCCCGCCTCAAGGCGAACGCGGCAGAGGCACTTGCCCAGAACGGACTCGAGCTGGAGTCAGTCGCGATCACCGATCTCGACCAGACCGATCTCGAATTCTTCAACCCCTCGAACCGTTTCGACGCCGAAGGTCTGACCCGATTGATGGAGGACATCGAGGCCAAGCGCAAGCTGCGCAATGACATCGAGCAGGATTCGATGATCAAGATCCGCTCTCGCAACCTGGAGGCCGAGCGGCAGGCGCTCGAGATCGAGCGCGAAAGCGAAACGGCGCGCCTCGAACAGGAGCGTGACATCGAGATGCGCCGCGCCCTGCAACGCACCGAGGTCGCGCGCGAGCGGGCCCTGCGCGAGACCGAAGCCGAGCAGGCCCAGATTTCCGCCCGCGAAACCATCGAGAAGGCGCGAATCGCCAACGACCAGGCGATCGCCGAAGCCCGCATCGCCTCGGAGCGTGAGACCCGCCAGCGGGAGATCGAGCGCACCCGCACCATCGAAGAGAAGGAGCTGCTCGCACGGGAGGAAATCGAGAAGGCCCGGATCGCCAACCAGCGCTCGATCGATACCAGCCGCATCGCTTCCGAGCGCGAGGTGCGCCAGCGCGAAATCGAGCGGATGCAGACCGTCGAGGAAGCCGAGATCACCGCCCGCGAGGCGATCGAGAAAGCGCGTATCCAGCAGGACCGCGTCGTGACCGACGCTCGCATCGCCAACGAAGAGGAGACCCGGCGCCGCGAGATCGACCGGACCCGCGCCGTGGACGAAGCCGAGATTGCCGCCCGAGAGGCGACCGAAAAGGCACGCATCGCCCAGACCATGATTGTCAATGTCGAGCGCATCGCATCCGATGAGCGCACCCGTGCGCTGGAGATCCAGCAGGTGCGTAACATCCAGGAAGCCGAGATCGAGGCCCAGCGCGCGGTCGAGGCGGCGCGCATCGCCCGCGAGCACAGGCTCGCCGTCGAGCGCATCGCAGTCGAGCAGAATACCCGGCAGTTGGAGATCGAACGCAACCAGACGCTGGAAGTCGCAGAGGTCACCGCGCGCGAAGCCACGGAAGCTGCTCGCATCACCCAGCAAGAACGCGTGCGTTCCCTGGAGATCGCCCGCAACCGCGCCGTCGAGGAAGCCGACATTGCCTCACGCGAAGCCATCGAAGCCGCCCGGATCGCGCAAGAGAAGTCCGTTGCAGCCGAGCGTATCCAGGCCGAGCGCGACACGCGCGCGCTCGAGATCGAGCGCACAGCCGTGCTCGAGGCCGCCGAGCTGAAGCGTCGCGACACCATCGAGCGCCAGCGCATCGGCGTCGATCTCGCGCTCGAAGCCGAGCGCATCACCTCCTCCAGGAAGCGCGAAGTCCTCAACATCGAGCACAAGAGGGCGATCGAGATCGCGGATGAGGACCGCGTCATCGCGCTCTCGACCAAGAAATCCGAGCGCATCGACGCCGACCGCCAGGTCAGGCAGGCCGAGATTGTCGCGCGCAAGGAGGTCGAGACCACCGACGTCTCGCGCGAGCATGCGCTGGAGGCGGCGCGGATCGAACGCCGCCGTTCGATTGAACAGCTCGAAGTCGCTCGCGTCCAATCGCTCCAGGAAGCCGAGATTGCCGCGCGCGAAGAGGTCGAACGTTCCCGCATCGCCTCCGATCGCGGTCTCGACGAGGCCCGCGTCGGCCGTGAGCGCGAGCTGCGCAAGCTTGAAATCAATCGCGAGAAGGAGGTCGAGACCGTTCTGATGGAGAAGGCGATTGCCATCCACCTGAAGTCGCTGGAGGAATCCGCAGCCAAGGCCTCGGCCGAGGAAGCGCGGGTGCATGCCACTGAAGCCACCGAGCGCGTCATTACCGCGCGCGAGAGCGAGATCGCGAAGCGTCGCAAGACCGTGGAGATCCTGATCGCCGAGAAGCAGGCCGAGGAAACGCGAATTGCCGCGGAAGCCGAACGGATCCGCGCTGCAGTCGAGGCCGAGGCGCAGCGGATGCTCAATGAGGCCGAGAACGTGCTGACCGACCAGGCGCGCTACTCGCTGTTCCGTAGAAAGCTGCTCGACCGCATCGAAGGCATCGTCCGCGAGAGCGTCAAGCCGATGGAGAAAATCGAGGGCATCCGCATCCTCCAGGTCGACGGCCTCAACGGCAACGGCCATGGCGGCAATGGCGGCCGCAGCGCCACCGACGAGGTGATCGACTCGGCGCTGCGCTACCGTGTCCAGGCGCCGCTGATCGACTCGCTTTTGGCGGACATCGGCGTCGAAGGCGGTAGCCTCGCCAAGATGCCAGGCCTGATCCGGGAAGCCCGCGACATGCAGGGCATCAAGGACTCCGCACGCAAGGGCGGCGGCGGCGGCGGTGGCGAGAAGCCAGCTGCTGCGCCCTCGCCCGACGGCGAGCCGCCCCCCGAGCGCAGCCCCCGGAAGAAGAGCTGAGGTGGCACCATGGCCCGGGTCTACGTCTCAACCGTCGTCAGCGCACGCAACGATCGCGTCTGGGCGCGGGTGCGCGACTTCAACGGTCTGCCGAACTGGCATCCCGCGATTGCGGAAAGCCGCATCGAGGGCGGCGAGCCCTCCGACAAGATCGGCTGCGTCAGGGATTTTCGCCTGCGCAACGGCGATCGTATCCGGGAAAAGCTGCTCGGCCTGTCCGATTACGACATGTTCTGCACCTACTCGATCCTCGAATCCCCGATGGGGGTCGAGGACTACGTCGCGACGCTTCGGCTGACGCCGGTCACGGATGGCGACCAGACCTTCATGGAATGGACCGCCGAGTTCGACTGCGCACCCGAGCGGGAGGCGGAGCTCGTCGCGAATATCGGGGGCGGCGTGTTCCAGGGCGGCTTCGATGCCCTCAAACGCCAGTTCGGAGGCTGAGCGCCGTGCCGCATATCATCAAGAGCACGATCCTGGATTCGCCGACCGGCTCCGTGTGGGCGGTGCTGCGCGATTTCAACGGGCACGATCATTGGCATCCGGCGGTCGCGACCTCCACGATCGAGCGCGCGCAGGCTTCGGACAAGATCGGCTGTGTCAGGCGCTTCAAGCTGCAGGACGGCTCCGAGCTGCGCGAGCAATTGCTGACGCTGTCGGATCTGGAGCAGACCTTCAGCTATTGCCTGCTCGATACGCCGGTCCCGATGTTCAACTACGTAGCCCACGTCCGCCTGCTGCCCGTGACGGACGGCGACCGCACCTTCTGGCACTGGGAATCCCGCTTCTCGACACGGCCGGAGGACAGGGACCGGATCACCCACATGGTCGCGGAAGATATCTACCAGGCAGGATTCGACGCGATCCGCCGGCACCTCAAGGAGGCTGTGTCAACATGACTGTGACGGTGAAGACCTTCACGAGCTCGAGCGAGGCCGCCGCCGCGCTGTCGTCCGACCGCAACGCGCGCTATCTCGGCGGCGGCACGCTGGTGATGCGCGCACTGAACGAAGGCGACATCTCGGTCTCAACCGTCGTGCGCGCCAACGACCAAGCCTTGACCCGGATTGACCCAGCCGGTCCGCGGATCACCTTGGGTGCTGGCGTCACTTTCGCCCGGATTCTAGGCGAGCGCGACCTCGCTTTCCTGCACGCCCCTGCGCGCTCGATCGGTGGCCCGGCGGTGCGCAACATGGGTACGGTCGGCGGCAATCTGTTCGCACCCAACCCCTATGGCGATTTCACCGTCGCCCTGCTTGCGCTCGATGCCACCGTGGCCCTGCAAGGCGGCTTTGGATCGCGCGACATTCCAATTGAGGAGTTTTTGCAGTCGCGCGAAAGGCAGGCGGGCACGCTCGTGCTGTCGGTGTCCTGCACGCGACCGACAAGCCCGGAGGCTTTCCGCTACCGCAAGATCGCACGGATCAAGCCCAAGGGCGGCTCCGTCATCACGCTCGCCGCACATCTGCCCATCAGCGGCGGACGGATCGCCGGAGCACGAATCGCGTTGGGATCGATGGCGCCGACGCAAATACGTGCGCGGGCGGCCGAACGCGCTCTCGAAGGCCGCGCCCTCGATGCCGCGACCGTTGCGGCCGCAGCCTCCGCAGCTGCGGAGGGAACATCGCCGTCCGACAACGCGCTCGGCAGCGCCTGGTACCGTCGCGAGATCGTCGGCGTCCATCTGCGTCGTCTTCTTTTGGGTCAGGAATAGCTCGTATGGCCAAGACTGCCCTGCAATTTCGTCACAACGGCACCGATGTTGCCATTTTCGTCGATGGCGGCACCAACCTGCTCGTCGCGCTCCGCGAATTGATCGGTGACATGACGCCGAAGTTCGGCTGCGGCCAAGGAGGCTGCGGCACCTGCAGCGTCCTGATCGACGGCGAGCTTCATCTCTCCTGTCTGACGCTGGCCGAGACCGTTGCAGGCCGCTCCGTCGAGACGCTGGATAGCCTGAAGCAGGGACCGAACCTCCATCCGCTGCAGCGCGCCTTCGCCGAGAATTTTGCCGCCCAGTGCGGCTATTGCACGCCGGGCATGCTGATGGCTGCCAAGGCACTGCTCGACCGCAATCCCTCCCCGAGTCGCGCCGAGATCGTCGAGGCGATCTCCGGCAACATCTGCCGCTGCACCGGCTACGAGCCGATCATCAACGCCATCCTCGCCGCCTCCGGCGGCCGGGTAAGCGCCTGAAGGACCAGATCATGCTGGAACTGCGCAAAGACATCTTCGCCGACGAGCGCGACGACAATCTCAAGGAGATCGGCAAGGGCACACAGCGCCAGGACATGCTCGGCCATGTCACGGGTACCTCGAGCTATTTCAACGACCACAAGCTCCAGGGCATGCTGCACCTGAAAGTCGTTCGCTCGACCCATTCGCATGCAAGAATTCGGCGGATCGACACCGCTGACGCCGAGCGCTCATCCGGCGTGCGCCGGATCATCCGCGGCTCCGACGTACCCCGCAATCTCAATACGCTCTTGAGCCTGATCAATTTCGGCAAGGACGACGAGCCGTCGCTGGCCGTCGACAAGGTCCGCTACAAGGGGGAGCCGATCCTGGCCATCGTCGCCGACAGCGAGCGCGAGGCCTTCGAGGCGATCGCAAAGGTGCGGATCGACTATGAACCGCTGCCGGCCGTGTTCGACGTAGAAGATGCGCTGAAGGCTGGTGCACCCGTCGTCAACGATACCTATCCGAAGAATGCCTTCATTTATCACGATACATACGACCACCAAAAGCTCCGCTTCGGCGATGCCGATGCGGCACTCGCGACCGCCGATCACGTGCTCGAACAGCGCTACCAGATGTCGCCCATCGAGCACGCGCCGACCGAAACCAACGGGTCGATCGCGGCGCCCGACACCAACGGGCGCTATGTCGTCTATACGTCGACGCAGGCGCTGTTCTTCTCGGTTGACACCTGCGCCAAGATCCTCGACGTCCCCTCCAACACCTTCCATTTCATTGGTGGCACCGTCGGCGGCGGCTTTGGCGGCAAGGTGGACACGCTGACCGAACCTTTATGCATCCTGGGTGCGATGCTGACGGGGCGTCCGGTGCGCTACGTGTTCGGACGCGAGGAAGAGATGCAATACGGCCCGCCGCGCGGCGCCGAGCGCATCTACATCAAGGACGGCGTGATGCGCGACGGCCGCGTCGTCGCGCGAAAGATCCGCGCATATTTCGACAGCGGCGCATATACGCGGCTCTCCAGCTATGCCGCGGTGAAATGCGCAGCCCATCTGCCCGGGCCCTACACCATCCCGAACGTCTATGGCGACGTCTACTGCGTCTTCACCAACCGCACGCCGGCAACCGCTATGCGGGGCTTCGGCGTCACCGCGATGGATTTTGCGATCGAGTGCCAGATGGACAAGCTCGCGAACCTCGTCGGCATGGATCCCATGGAGTTCCGCATCCTCAATGCCTATCGTGACGGTGACATGAAGGCGCATCGGCGCGAGGCCAAGAACACGGCGCTGATCGAGTGCGTCCAGGTCGCCGCGGAGAAAGCCAAATGGCCGATCCGCGACGAGTTCAAGCGCGCCTCTTCCCGCAAGGACGGCGGCGGCAGCCGTGCCACCATCCCGCGGACACCTGCCGAGAACCCGGCGAGGACGACCGCTCCAGCGCAGCAGCGCACGAGCTATGATCGCCTGCCGACGGCCGCGTCGCGCGAACCGCCGCGCGAGCCCCCACCGCCCGCGCCCTCCCCGCCGCCGTCACCGCGACCAGCATCGCCCTCGCATGGGGCGGGTCGATTCTCATCCGTGTTCGGCACCAGGAGGCGTTGAGATGACCCGACATCGCGGACGCGGCATCGCATCGATCAATTATCCCATCGGCATGAACCTCGGCGGCGATCCCAGCCAGGCCCTGGTTCATTCCAATCCAAGCGGTAAATTCACCGTGGCGCTATCCTCGATCGATCTCGGCCAGGGCATGAAGTCGGTCACGCGGCAGATTTGCGCAGAGACGCTCGGCGTACCCGTCGAGGATGTTTATGTCGACACCGCCGATTCCGATACCGGCCCGCATTGCATGGGTTCGTTCGCCTCGCGCGGCACCCATCGCGTCGGCAATGCCGTGATGGCGGCGGCGCGCGAGGCGCGCGGCGTGATGATGGAGGCCGCCGCAGAGGAACTCGAGGTCAACGCCGCCGATCTCGAAACCGACGGGCGTGGCAACATCCACGTCAAGGGCGCGCCGCACCGCTCGATCTCCACCAAGGACGTCGCCATCGCCGCGCAGTTCAAGCAAGGCAAGACCATCGCCGGCCGTGGCATCTTCCTGGTTCCTCTGTCCAATGTCGATCCCGAGACCGGCGAGATGTCGCCTGCGACCTGCTACGCCCATGCCTGTCTCGTCGCCGAAGTCGAGGTCGACGACGAGACCGGCGAGGTCACGATGATCCGCATGGACTCCGCCTATGAGCTCGGCCGTGCGCTCAACCCGCGCCTGGTCGAGCAACAGCTCGTCGGCGGCGCCTGGATGGGCGTCAGTCACGCGCTCTACGAGACGCCTGAGCCCTATTATCCCGATCCAGTCCACGGCCCCCGCGACTTCGTCGAATATGTCATGCCCGGTCCTGGCGACATCTGCCCGCACGACATCGCCGTGTTGGAACGCCCCGCTCCCGATGGCCCCTTCGGCGCCAAGGGCCCCGGCGAAATGTGCGCGAATCCGGTATTGCCGGCCGTTGCGAACGCCATCTTCAACGCTGTCGGCGTCCGCATCGACGATCTGCCGATTACGCCGGAGAAGGTGCTGCGCGCGATCAAGGCCGAGGGCGGCGCGCGCCCTCAGGCGCGGCGCTGAGGTCGCGATGGCCGTCCGCAGCAACATCGTCGGCATCGACAGCCCCGAGGCACTGGAGAAGGCGCTTCGGGCCGCCTATTACCTCGCCGACGAGGGGCTGGCGACCGCCGCCTATCTCGGGCTGGCGCTGGGCAAGCCATTGCTGCTCGAGGGCGCGCCGGGCGTCGGCAAGACAGAGGCCGCCAAAGCTATTGCCGCCGTCCTCGGCCGCCGCCTGATCCGCCTGCAATGCTACGAAGGCATCGACGCGTCCGCCGCACTCTACGAATGGAACTATCCGCGCCAGATGCTCGCCATCCGCCAGGCCGGCGATGAGAGCATCGACATCTACGGCGAAACGTTTCTGATCGAGCGACCGATGCTGGCGACACTGCGCGCGCCTGACTCGACTGTGCTGCTGATCGATGAAATCGATCGCGCCGACCAGGAATTCGAAGCCTTCCTGCTCGAATTCCTGTCCGATTTCCAGATCTCGATTCCGGAGCGCGGCACGGTGCGCGCCTCGGAGCGCCCGGTTGTCGTCCTGACCTCAAACCGCACCCGGGATCTTCATGAAGCGTTGCGGAGGCGGTGCGTCTATCACTGGATCGACTATCCCTCGGCCGAGCGCGAAGCGCGCATCGTGATGATGCGGGCCTCCAGCGTCGCCGAGGGGACCGCGCGGGCCGTCGTCGCGGCCGTCGAGAAGCTGCGCCGCGAGCCGCTCAGCAAGGCGCCTGGGATCGCCGAGGCCGTCGACTGGGCTGAGGCCGCCACGCTGCTGCACAAGGGCGGCGCGCGCTGGCCCGATGCCTTCAGGCGCTCGATCGGCGTCGCCTTGAAAGACGAGGAGGATCTGCACTTCATCTCGCCGCGCCTTGACGCCCTGCTGGCGGAGGCCTCTGCATGAGCGCCGACCCCGAACTGCCGCGCGCTGCGCGCGTCTTCGTCACCTTCGTCGGGTTGTTGCGAACGAACAGGTTTGCCGTCGCACCGGAACAGACGACCTCGTTCCTGGCCGCGATCCAGTTGCTCGGCCCCCGCAGCCTGGAGGACATTCGGCAGGCAGCCCTCGCAACACTGGCCCCTCCCCCGGAGCGTCGCGCAACGTTCGACCGGCTGTTCGATCTGCACTTTCGCGGAAACGACGCCATCGAGCGCGTCGATGACGGTGAGGACGACGAGACAGTTCGGCTGCAAGAGGAGGCCCGTGGAAACGACGAGCCGCTGCTGTCGGACGAGGCCAACGAGTCCGGTCTCGCAGCTGCGCGCGCCGAAGCGCTGGTCGAGCGCCGCTTTGCGCAGCTCTCGACCACCGATGCGCTGCGCCGGCTGTCCCGCGAGGCGCCCAGGCGCCTGCCGAAGCGGCGCGGCCATCGCCGCATGCGGGCACGCAGCGGGCCCTACGCGGATTTGCGCCGCACCTTGCGCGACTCCGTTCGCAGCGACGGCGAAATCCTCCGGCTGGGACGTTTGAAGCGGCGACAACGCCCACGCAAGGTGTTGCTTCTGATTGACGTCTCCGGCTCGATGAAGACCCGCACCGAAGAGAATATGAAGTTCGCGCACACGCTGGTGCAGGCGGCGCCCAACGTCGAGGTCTTCACGTTCGGCACGCGGCTGACCCGCATCACCCGCCCGTTGCGTCTCAAACGCCGAGAGCAGGCGCTCAAGGCCGCAGCCTATGTGGTTAGCGACTGGGACGGCGGCACCCGAATCGGCGACGCGCTTCAGGCCTTTCTCGCCGTGCCCCGCTTCGGTGGATACGCGCGGGGCGCCGCCGTAATCATCGTTTCCGATGGCCTGGAGCGGGACGAACCCGATACGTTGCGCGATGCGGTCGCGAAACTTTCGCGCCGTGCGTGGCGCGTGAGCTGGCTGACGCCGCTCGCGTCCGGTCCCGGCTTTCGTCCGCAGACCGAAGCGCTGGTCGCGATCGGGCGCTTCGTCGACGACCTCGTCGATGGCGGATCGAGCGCGTCGATCGTCGCGCATGTGCTGGCGCTGGGACAAAGGAGAGTTGCGTGACGGACATCGTCGATGGGCACCATCATATCTGGCGTCAGGCCGACCTGCCCTGGCTGGCGGGTCCGATGCAGCCGCGCATCTTCGGTCCGTACGAGCCGATCCGGCGCGATTACCCGATCGAGGAATATCTCGGCGACATCGAAGGCAGCGCGGTTACCCGCTCAGTCTATGTCCAGACCAACTGGGCCAATGACCGCTTCGAGGACGAGGCCGCCTGGGTGCAGCAAACCGCCGAGGAGCACGGCTGGCCGCATGCCATCGTGGCTTACGCCGATTTTTCAGTGGACGACGTGCGTCCACAGCTCGACCGCCTGAAGCGCTATGCCCTGGTGCGCGGCGTTCGCATGCAACTGCATTGGCACAAGAACCCGCTTTATCGCTTTGCCGCGCGGCCGGATCTCTGCGCCGATCCCGTGATCCAGCGCAATATCGCTCGCCTTGCGGACTATGGCTGGAGCTTTGACCTTCAGGTGTTCACGCCGCAGATGCCGGACGCCGCACACCTTGCGGAATCCTGCCCCAAGGTGACCTTTATTCTCCAACACGCCGGCATGCTGGAGGACCTTTCACCTGCAGGCCGCGCCGCGTGGCGCGCCGGGATGGCCTGTCTCGCCGCATGCCCGAACGTCGTGTCGAAACTGTCGGGGCTCGGAACCTTCATCCACCGCAACGACCCCGCGCATATCGCATCCGTCCTGATCGATACGATTGCGAGCTTCGGCGCCGGACGCTGCCTGTTCGGCTCTAATTTTCCGATCGAGAAATTGTGGACCAGCTATCGCGAGCTGATCGATGCGTTCCGTGCCGCCGCGGCGCCGCTGCGAGATGATCAGCGCGAAGCCATTTTCAGAACCACTGCGATGCGCGTCTATCGGCTCTGAGCGCCGAGGAAACGAACAAGAACGGACACAGGGAGGGACGGAATGCCGCTGGAAATCAAGATCCTGGACTATGGCGATATCGAGCTGGAATCGAGTTTTCTGGTTCTCGGCCACGACTGCGGCCGCACCCGCCGTGTCCTCACCCTCGGCTTCCTGATCCTCGGCGGCAAATATCCTGTCGTGGTCGATACGGGTTATCGCTCCAACCAGATCATGGAAACGCTGGGGATGCGCGGCCTGCAGTATCACGAGCACATGATCGAGAACCAGCTTGCGCGGCACGGCGTGCGGATGGGCGATGTGCGTTTCGTCTGCCACACCCATCTGCATATCGACCACGCCGGCAAGGACGATCTGTTTCCGATGAACACGACCGTCGTCCTCAACCGCCGCGAGCTCGAGTATTCCGTGTCCGGCCTGATGCATCCGCAATATCCGGCACCCGATATCAAGCACCTGATCGACCGCTTGCACACCAAGAGTGCGCTGCGCTTTCTCGACCTCGAGATCACAGGTCCCATCGAGCTGATGCCGGGCGTCTACTGCGACGCCGCGAATGCGCATACCGAGGGCTCGATGAACATTATCGTCGAAACCGCCGACGGCATCGCCACGATCTGCGGCGACGTGATCTATGATTTCAACGACCAGATCGTGACGCCCTTCAACGAGATCCACGACTGGGAGCCACGCACCACCGGCAATCACGGCACCACCAAGCGCGCCGAGAAGGCCGCCATCAAGAAGCTGCTCAGCAATTCGCGCTATCTGCTGCCGGTCCACGACCGTCCCGCCAAGATCGAAGGCGGCAACGTCGTCGGCCGGCTGCACGACCAGGTCCCCGGACCGATTGTGCAGTCCCTGCCTCAGCGCAACTGGTTTCCGGCCTAGAGGCCAGAGGATCGACCGATGACGCACGTCACCCTGCGCTCCGAATTCGAGACCCTGATCGATCCTTACGCACCGGTCGCGCAGATCGGCACCGGTTTTGACTTCACGGAGGGACCGATCTGGCATCCGGTCGATCATTATCTGCTGTTCTCGGACATGCCGGGCGACGTACGCCGGCGCTGGGATGCGCGGCGCGGCGTCGCCGAGGTCAAGCGTCCCTCGAACAAGTGCAACGGCATGACCTATGACGCCGAGCTCAATTTGATCGTTTGCGAGCACGCGACATCGTCGTTGATCCGCGAGCGGCCGGACGAGCGGCGCGAGGTGCTGGCCTCGCACTTTGGGGGACAGGAGCTCAACAGCCCCAACGACGTCTGCGTGCACTCCTCCGGGGCGATCTATTTCTCGGATCCCTGGTACGGCCGCATGCCGGTCTATGGCGTCGAGCGGCCACGGCAGCTCGGCTTCCAGGGCGTCTATCGCGTCGCGCTCGGCGCCGAGCCGAAGCTCGTCGTCGAGCGCAATCTGTTCGACCAGCCGAACGGGCTGTGCTTTTCGCCCGACGAGAAACTGCTCTATGTCAACGACACCGTGCAGGCACTGATCCGCGTATTCGACGTCAACGGCGACGGCTCGCTGTCGAGTGCGCGTGTGTTCGCGAGCGGCATCCGCTCCGAGCTCGAACCCGGCTTGCCCGACGGCATGAAGTGCGACCAGCACGGCAACGTCTGGGTTACGGCACCCGGCGGGGTCTGGGTGTATTCGCCGCGGAGCGAGCTGCTGGGCAAGCTCCGCCTTCCTGAGCTCGTGGCGAACCTTACCTGGGGCGGTCCGGATTTCCGTACGCTGTACCTGACTTCGACGCACTCGGTCTATGCCATTCCCACCAAGGTGGGACCGCGCCACGAGCCCTATATGAGCGGCAAGCGAGGCGGCGGCACAGCGGCTCCCGGCTCTGCTTCCGCTGCACCCGTCCTTGCCGACGGCGAGATGCAGATCGACCCGCGACGCTGTGCCATGATCATCCAGGACCTCCAGAACGACGTCATCATGGACGGTGGTGCATTCGCCGATTCCGGCGCTCCGGGTCACGCGAAGCAGCAGCATGTCGTCGAGAACGTTCGCCGCCTGGCAGAAACCGCGCGCGCCCGCGGCGTCGCCATCATCCATGTCTGGTTCGTCGTCGAGCCCGGCGCGCCCGGCGTGACTCTGAATGCGCCGCTGTTCGAGGGTCTTGTCGACAGCAAGGCGATGGTGCGCGGAAGCTGGGGGGCGGCACCGGTGTCAGGTCTCGAACCACGGCCCGGCGATTTCGTGGTCGAGAAGGTGCGAATGAGCGCCTGGGAAGGCACCAGGCTCGAAACGATTCTGAAAGCCACCGGTCGCGATATGATCATCAACACCGGCGCCTGGACCAACATGTCGGTCGAGCACACGGCGCGGACCGGTGCCGACAAGGGCTATTTCATGATCGTCCCCGAGGATTGCTGCTCGACCATGAACGCGGATTGGCACGCTGCATCGATCAACTTCGCCATGCAGAATGTCGCCGTCGTGACCAAGGTCGATGCGGTCATCAAAGCGCTGGGATGAGCGGTGGCGAAGCTCCTGCACCTGTCCTGCTCGCCCCGCGACGACTCCTGGTCAAGCGCCGGCGCCCACGTTTTCCTTGACGGCTTTCGCCGAACTCAGCCCGATTGGGACGTGGACGTCATGGATCTTTGGCGCGACCGCCTACCGGAGTTTTCAGGCCCCATTCTCGAAGCCAAATATGCACGGATGAAGGCGCAAGCCTTCAACGACGTGCAGCGGGACAGTTTCGCGGAAGCCGAGCGGATGGCGCTGCGCTTAGCGCTCGCCGAGCGGGTGCTGATTTCGACGCCGATGTGGAACTTCAGCATTCCCTATAAGCTCAAGCAATTCTTCGACGTCATCGTCCAGCCCGGGCTCACCTTTCGGTTCGACCCATCCCTTGGATACATCCCGTTGCTGAAGGACCGGCCGACCATCGTCATCATTGCCAGTGGCAGCGATTTCGCCACCGGCATGAACCGCGGGCGCATCGACATGGCAACGCCTTACCTGCGCGAAATTTTGCGTTTTGTCGGGATCAACGATGTCCGTTTCATTCCAATCGGACCAACCACCGGACCACAACAGCCCATTGAGGCGGCCCGCGAACGAGCCCATCAACGCCTGGCAGCAATGGCCGCGAGCTTCTGATGCGCTCCGCAAGCGAGTCGAAGTTACGGCAGATTGTCTCGCAAAAAAATGTCGATGCGGATGCGCTCCTGGTCGGGGCTGATGGGCTCACCCGAACAATGCGCGAGCAGGACTCGCGCTGCGGACCGGGCCTCGTGGCCGGGATCCTGGTTGATGATGGCATCGAGCGTGCCGCGGACCAGGAAACGCCGCGTGTATTGAGTCAGCTCGTGGGCAATCCAGACCACCTCACGCGCCCGTCCCGAGGACTCGAGCGCATCGGCGATGCCACGGTTGCCGGCGCCGCAGCAGTATATGCCGCGCAGATCGGGCTGCCGCGCGAGCAGCGCCGCAGTGAGCTCCCGCGTGCGCTCGCTGTCGTCGCGGCCCTCGATCACCGGTAGCGCGAGCAGGTTCGGATATTCGCTGGACAGGATCTGGTGGAAACCGAATTGCCGCTCGGTGTGATCGCGCAGCGACAACGACCCCGCGATCACGGCAACCGTCCCCTCGCGACCAGTGAGGAACCGTCCCATCAGCGTTGCAGCCGTGCGGCCTGCCGCCGGGTTGTCGATGCCGACATAGTGCAGGCGGCGCGAGCTCGGCGCGTCCGACACGAGGGTCACCACAGCAACCCCGCGCGCGGTGAGTTCGTCGATGGCCGCGCGCACCCTGGGATGATCGAGCGCGATCACGGCGACGCCCTGATACGCCGGCGAGAGACTTTCCAGCGCGGCGGCGAGGATGTCCGGATCGAACACGTCAACACGGAGGATATCAACGAAGCCGCGCTGGCCGGCGAGCCAGTCCGCGGTGCGCTGGACCTGCTCGGTCAGGTTGGTCATGAAGCTGTTGCTGCCGGTCGGCAGCACGAAAGCAAAGCGGAACGTCTGCCCCCGGGCAAGCCGAGCGGCCGCGACGTCGGCTCGATAGCCGAGTTTTGCCACCGCGGCCTCGACCCGCGCCACGGTCTTGGCGCGCACGCCCTCGCGCCGGTTGACGACGCGGTCGACCGTGGCGAGCGAAACACCCGCCGTGCGCGCAACGTCCTCAAGCGTGGCACGAATTACTGGCTGGCTCGCACCAGCAGTCATTCGCGCGCGGCCCACAGCAGGCCACGGGTCATCAACGTCCGGATCTCCGGTACGTCGAGCTCGTAAGCACGGTGGCCGAGCGAGGAGTAGAACACCCTGCCCGCGCCGTATCGCTTCTTCCAGACTACGGGCATTACCACGCCCTCGATCCAGGGCGCGTGCTCGCCGGTGAAGGTCGTCGTCGCCAACACCTCGTTGGCGGGGTCGATATGCATGTAGTACTGCTCGGAACGATGCTCGAAGCTCTTCAGGCCCTTCATGATGGGATCATCCGGCTTCGTCAAGTCGACCTTGTAGTCGATGATGTTGCCGGGATGCGCAACCCACTGCCCGCCGCACAGGAACTGGTAATCGACGGAATCGCGGAATGCGTCGCCCATGCCGCCATGATGACCGGCGAGCCCGACGCCGCTACGGACCGCAGCGCACAGATTGAGCGCTTCCGCCTTCTCGATTGTCGACATGGTATAGATCGGGATGATCAGCGACAGGTCGTGGATCGCGGGATCGGCGAACGCGGTGGTGGTGGTTTCGATCCGCACCTCGAAGCCTTCCGCCTTCAGCCAACCACGGATCATCGAAGCACAGAGATCGGGATCGTGCCCCGGCCAACCGCCCCATACAATCATTGCCTTGCGCATGTTTCTGTCCTTAGTCGATCTGTCCCGTTTCACGCCCGGCCGGCAGCATCGCCGGCCGCTCGACGCGGCTCTCGATCTTGACGCGCCGGCCTTCGTCGGCAGAGATCTGGAACGCCTCCATCACCTCCAGCACGTGGAAAGCGAGCGCCCCGCTGGCACGATGCGGCCGGTTGTTCAGGATCGCGGAGGCCATGTCGGCGACGCCGATGGAACGGAACTCGCCATCGACATGACCGTGGGTTAGCGGCACCGGCTCCCAGTCGCCGCCGGTCTTGGCGACCTGTACTTCGCCACCGAAGCGGTTCGGGTCCGGCACCAGCATGCTGCCTTTGTCGCCATAGATCTCGATTGGCGCGTGCCGGTGCTTGGGCACATCAAAGCTCATCGCGATCGAGACGACCGCCCCGCTCTCGAATTCGAGCGTGCCGGCGACATGGGTTGCAACTTCTACCGGGATCAGTGTTCCGTTCATCGGCTGGCTGGTGACCAGCCGCTCGGATTTCGGGCGCGCGGACGAGCCCATCACGCTCGCCACCGGGCCGAGCAGCTGCACGAGATCGGTGATGTAATACGGGCCCATGTCGAGCATCGGCCCGCCGCCACGCAAATAGTAGAAACCCGGCGCCGGATGCCAGCGTTCGTGGCCGGGGCAGCCGAAGAACGCGCTGCCAGCCACTGGCGTGCCGATCGCGCCATCGTCGATCAGCTTGCGCGCGGTCTGGTGCCCACCGCCAAGGAACGTATCGGGCGCGCAGCCGACGCGAAGGCCCTTCTGCGCGGCGAGGTCCATCACCTTGCGGGCTTCCGTGACGTTGATGCCGAGCGGCTTCTCGGAATGAACGTGCTTGCCGGCGTTCAGCACCGCCAGGCTGACATCGGTGTGGGCGAGCGGCACGGTCAGATTGATGACGATCTCGACGTCGTCTCGCTTGAGCAGTTGGTCAACCCGCATCGCCGGCAGCCCAAAGGCGGCGCCTTGCCGCTCCGCGACGTCGCTGCGCATGTCGGCGAGCGCCCTGATGTCCATCACCGGGAAACGCTGGGCCGCCTTCAGATACGCTGTGCTGATATTGCCGCAGCCGATGATGCCGATGCCGACTTTTCTCATTGTGATCTCCGTGAGGTACCGTTCATCCCTTGACCGCGCCTGCGGTGAGGCCTGCGACGATGTGTTTCTGCGCCAGGAGGAAGAGAACGATCGTCGGCAGGATGGTCAGCGTGATGAAGGCCAGGATCAGATGCCACTCGGACGAATACTCGCCCTGATAAACCATGATACCGAGCGGCCAGGGATAGAGCGCGTCGGTGTTGAGCATCACCAGCGGCAGCAGATAGGCATTCCAGCTGTTGACGAAGGTGATGGTACCGACGGTCGCCAGGATCGGCCGGGACAAAGGCAAGGTCACATAGCGGAAGAATTTGATATAGCTGCAGCCGTCGACCAGCGCGGCCTCCAGAAGTTCGTACGGGATGTCCTTGAAGAAACGCCGCAGCAGCAGCACGCTCATCGCCAGACCGAAGGCCGTCTGCGGCAGGGCAACGCCAAAATATGTATCGAGCAATCCGAGATCGCGCACCTTGATGAAGAGCGGCAGCACCGCTGTCGCGGCTGGAAACAGCAAGCCCAGCGTCAGGTAGCTCAGCAGCATCGAGCTGCCATAGAACCTGACATGGGCAAAGGTGAACGCCGCCATAGAGGCGACGATCAGGGTCAGGGCCACCGTGAGGGTCGAGATGATCAGCGAGTTGCGCAAGAGTTGCCAGTAGCGTGCAGAGAACAGGATATCAGCATAGTTCTGCCACTCCCAGTGACGTGGCAGGCCGAACGGATTGACGCGCAGTTCGCCGAGCGATTTGAAGCCACCGAACAAGGTCGCAAGCAGCGGTACCACTACGATGATGGCAACGACGGCCAGGAACACCATCTTGAACAGCATTGAGGGATCGAACGGCGCGCGGATGGCCTTGGCGTTACTCATCGCGCATGAACCATCGCTTGTACGTGAAGGCAAAGGTCACGCAGATCGCAAACAAAATGACACCGATGGCGCTGCCGTAGCCAACCCGCATGCGCGAGATGCCGTTGTTGTAGAGAAAGCTCACCATCGTGTTCGAGGAATCCGCTGGCCCACCGCGCGTCAGCGGCATGACGAGATCGAACAGCTGCAGCGAGCCAACGATGGCGAAGAACACGGAGAGCCTTATCGTTGGATAGAGCAACGGGATGACCACATGCCGCAAGGCTTGCGATCGGGACGCGCCGTCGATACGCGCCGCCTCGACCAGGCTCTTGTCGAGGCCCTGGAGCGCTGCGATGAACAGCATCATGTGGAAGCCAAAGTACTTCCAGACGATCACGATCAGAACCGCCAGCATGGCCGTATCGGTCGAGGCAAGCAGATGCGGAGGCTCGGCGCCGAAGCTGCGCCAGATCGAAGCCACAAGGCCGTAGTCGCCATCATAGACGAAGCTGAAGATCAGCCCGGTTGCGATCTCCGCCAGGATATAGGGCATGAAGAACAGCATGCGCAGCGCCACCGCCCCGCGAAAGCGTTCGGCGAGCATCAAGGCCAGCGTGAGCGCAAGCGGCAGCTGGATGGCGAGCGAAACAGCGATGATCAGCCCGTTGTTACGCAGCGCGAGCCAGAAGGCGCGGGTCTCCAGCACGAAGCGGTAATTGTCCAAGCCAATCCAGTTGGTCGGCCTGCCGAACCCGTTCCAGTTGAAGCCCGAATACCAGGCTGCTTCGCCGATCGGCAGCACAACGAACAACGTGAACAACAGCAGCGCCGGCGGCAGGAACAGGATGAGCACCGTCAGCCTGCCGTCCCAACTCGGGCCACGGACCGTGACCTGGGGCACCATCTCGCCAGCAGCGCCGATCGCCGACACGCTCGCGGTCCGCCGCGCCACCGTCAGTTGCCCTGCTTCCACGCAGTTTCGATCGCCTTGGCAGCCTCTTGCGGGCTCATGCTGCCGCCGGCGATTTCGGCCGTGACGTCGTTGACGACGCGGCCGACCGACGGACCCAGGCTCTGGTCATAGAAGTTCTGGTGGTAGTTCGACTTCGCCAGATTGGCGGCGATCAGCTTCATGAAGCTGTTGTTCAGCCCTGCGTCCGCGCCCTGCACCACCGGGATGATGAAGTTGCCGGCGGCAAGCCGCGTCTGCACCTCTTTGGAGACGAAGTATTTCAGGAAATCGACAGCCTCCTTCGGGGAGCCTTTCGTAATCAGCCAACCGGTGATGCCGCCGAGTGTATCGGTGGGCGCCCCCTTGCCGCCGGTCACGACCGGGAAGTCGAACCAGCACATCTTGTCCTCGTTCAATCCAACCTTGTCGGCGGCGAGCGCGCGCTGCAGATGATAGACTGTGCTGATCGCGAGCGTCATCGCCGCCTTGCCGTCGCCAAAATAGCCGACCGCCTGCGGATTCTTGAAACCCAGGAAGCCATTCTGGAACGGCTGGAGATCCACGAGCTGCTTGAACAGCTCGCCGGATTTCTGGAAGGTTTCCCCGGCAAAGCCGCCGTTCTCGCCGCGCAGCGCCGCATCGAACGCCGCCTTGCCGCCGATGCGCACCGCAAGATGGGTCCAGTAGAAGTGCAGCGGCCATTTGTCGGCCCCGCCGACCACGATCGGGGTCACGCCGGCGGATTTCAACGCCTTCACGGCAGCAAGCAGATCGTCCCAGCTCTTGATCCCGGCAGGATCGACCTTCGCCTTGGCCATCAGCTCCTTGTTGCAGAGGAAGCCGACCTGCGAGAGCGCGGTGGGCAGACCATAAACGCGGCCGTTGCTGGTGAAGGCGGCGAGCGCCGCGGGTGTGAGACTGTCGCTGTAACCCTTCACAGAATCGGTGATGTCGTCGAGCACGCCGGCCTCGATCTGCGTCTTCAGGACACCGCCCGCCCAGCTGTAGATGATGTTGGGCCGGTCTTTGGATTGGAGGATGGTCGGCAGCTTGGCCTTGTAGGCCTCGTTCTCTAGGAACTGCATCTCGACCTTGACGCCCGGATGCGACCCCTCATAGGCGCGCGCGACCTCCTCCCAGATTTTGACCTGGGCCGGGTTGGCCTCGATGTGCAGCCATTTCACCGTCGTATCGGCCGCAGCGAGTTTCGCTCCGAACAGGCATGCGACAACGGCCAGTCCCAGTTTCCCGAGCAGTCTCATCACATTCCTCCCAACGGCTCTTATTCTTGGTGCAATCCTGCCTTCGATTTTTGAGGTACGCAACTGAAATTCTGATCTATGCACCTCACGAAGGAGATCGCTAAGGTGCGCGCGAGAGTCGGGCGGCGCGTCGCGCTGCCCCAATGCAAATCGAGGGATATCCATGGCTGCCGTTTATTCCGACCTCGCCGGCAAGGTCGTTCTCGTCACCGGGGGCGCATCCGGAATTGGCGCTGCGATCGTGCGGCGCTTCGCCCAGCAGAAATCCAATGTCGTGTTCTTCGACATCAAAGTCGACGAGGGCCAATCCCTGGCACGCGAGCTGTCGGATCAAGGTCTTAGCGCGCGTTTCATGCGTGTCGACTTGACCGATATCGCCGCGTTACGTGCCGGCGTCGCGGAGGCGCGCAACATGCACGGCGCAATCAACATCCTCGTCAACAATGCCGCGCATGACGAACGGCACAGCACCGAGGAAATGACCCCGGAATATTGGGACAACCGTATCGCGGTCAACTTGAAGCACCAGTTCTTTGCTGCGCAGGCCGTGTTGCCGGACATGAAGGCGGCGAACGCCGGCGCCATCGTCAATTTCGGCTCGGTGTCGTGGATTGCCGGACAAGGCGGCATGGCCGCCTACACCGCCAGCAAATCAGGCGTGATCGGTCTCACGCGCTCTCTGGCGCGCGATTACGGCGCCTACAACATCCGCGTGAACGCAATCGCGCCGGGATGGATCATGACCGAGCGCCAGCTCGATAAATGGATGACGCCAGAGGGCGAGGTCGAGCTGATGCAACGACAATGCCTGAAGCGCAAGCTCGTGCCGGACGAGGTCGCGAAGTTCACCATCTTCCTCGCTTCCGACGAGGCCTCCGCCTGCACAGCCCAGCACTACATCGTCGATGGCGGCTGGGTCTGAGGCGGACCAGAGCAGATCGTGCATTTGCTGGCGAACGGATCGAACCTCGTCAACCAAGCTCCTGCCGAACCTTGGCCGCCGCATCGCACATGGCCTTCAATTTCCCGAACGCGACGGCGCGTGGCATGTATTTCATGCCGCAATCGGGCGCCGGAACGAGACGATCGGGCGACACATATTTCAGGCCGTTGCGAATGCGGTCGGCGACCGTGTCGACGCTCTCGATCTGGGGGTCTGCGAGGTCGAGCACACCGAGCATGATCTTCTTTGACGAGAGGTCCTTCAGAACACCGAGGTCGAGTTTCGGCTGCGCCGCCTCGATCGAGATCTGGTCGGCAGTCGTATCGTCGAGCTCGGCGAGGAACGAATAGCCGGCCGGCTTGTTCGAGCCTGGCACGACCGCCGCATAGCCGAAACAGAGATGCACGACCGTCGGCACCGTGATGCCCTTCAAAGCGCGGTTGATCGCCTTGACGGCGTAGCGCTTGGCGGAATCCGGATTGTTCCGCACCCAGGGCTCGTCGAGCTGGATCACGTCTGCGCCTGCTCTTTGCAGATCGAGTGCTTCGGCATTGACGGCCTCCGCCAAGGCCATCGCGAGCTCTTCGTCGTCCTTGTAGAACTCGTTCTTGGCCTGCTGGCTCATGGTGAACGGACCCGGCAGGGTGATCTTCGCTGCACGATCGGTATTCCTGCGCAGGAACTGCATGTCGTGCAGCTCGACCGGTCCCTTGCGTTTCACCGGGCCGACGACGCGCGGCACCGGGGTCTGGGTGTTGCCGGTGCGCGCAACGATCATCGCGGGATTGTCTCCGTCGATCCCGTCGAGCGCCGTGGCGAAGCGGTTGGAGTAGCTCTCGCGGCGGATTTCGCCATCGGTCACGATATCGATGCCGGCGCGCTCCATGTCGCGGATCGCGACGATCGTCGCATCGTCCTGGGCCTCCTCCAGATGTTCCGCTGGCAGCCGCCACATGTCGTGCAGGCGCGTGCGCGGCACCACCTTCGACAGCATGGCGCGATTCACCAGCCATTCCGGTTGCGGATAACTTCCGACCACCGTGGTCGGGAGGATATGCGTTGGCATCGGCATAGGGATCTCCTTCTTTTTGTCGTCGAGCGCAGCCAAATCAAGCTGCGCGCGTCGCCTCAGCCGGCACTTCGTCCTTGACGGGATTGCGGAGAATCCCGATCCCGGAGATCTCGATCTCCACAACGTCGCCGCCCTTCATCCATAGCGGCGGATTACGATAAGCGCCGACACCGCCGGTCGTGCCTGTGACGATGACGTCGCCTGGCGCGAGCTCGGTGAAGGTCGAGCAATAGGCAATCAACGCAGGCACATCGAAGACGAGATCGGAGATCGGGGCCTTCTGCACCTCGACGCCGTTGAGCCGGGTGATCAAGGTCTGCCTACTGACGTCGGTCAATTCGTCGGTCGTGACCATCCAGGGCCCAAAGCCGCCTGTGCCGGCGAAATTCTTGCCGGGCGCGAATTGCGAGGTGTGGCGCTGCCAGTCGCGGATGCTGCCGTCATTGTAGCAGGCATAACCGGCGACATGGCTCAACGCGGCTTCGCGCGAGATGCGGCGGCCGGCCTTGCCCATGACAACCGCCATCTCGCCCTCATAGTCGAAGCGCTCGGATTCGAGCGGCCGGATCATCGGCTGGCCATGTCCGACCTGGCTGTTGGCGAAGCGGGTGAAGATCATCGGGTGTGGCGGAGTGGGATGGCCGCTCTCGGCGAGATGCGTGGCGTAGTTGACGCCGATGCAGAAAATCTTGTCGGGATCGGGGACCGTCGGCAGCAGCGTGACGTCCTGCAGCGCGTAGTCGGGCTTCTCGCCGGCAAGCTTCTTCAGTTCGTCGAGCGATCCCTTGGCAAGCAGCATCTTCAGCGTCGGATAGGCCTTGAGACGCTTGCCGGCATCGATGACGCCGTTGTCGGTGACAATGCCAAAGCTCGCGGTGCCAGCGATCGTGAAACTTGCGATTTTCATCAGTCAAACGCTCTCTTCGATGGAGGAAACATAGTCGTTGATCGGAAGTGCGATCGCGCCGTTGCGGATCGGAACGCATTGCGGTGGGAAATCCTGGCGGAAGCGGGCACCGGCCGCCTCCGCGCGGTCGAGGAACTGCTCCAGATGGTCCATCGCACCGGTTGGAAGATCGTGCAGGACCATCAGCGTCCAGAGCTGCCGGCTGCACTGGACAGCGGCGCGCTCGCTCCAGCCGTCGGGATCGTCCCAGTCGCGGGGGATCGCATTCCAGAGCACGCAGCTGTGCTTGTTGCGGGTGAGATAGTCGACGACGGATGGTTTCAGCAGCCGCGTATCAAGATTGCCGCCGCCACCGAACGGCCGGAACCAGCGCTGTGGATGGGCGAGATCACCGATCGCGGCCTGTGTGCGGCCAATTTCGCTCTTCGCTGTATCGCGATCCGGCTGCTCACCGAGCGGGACGCTGTGGGTGAAGGTGTGATTGCCGATCCAGTGCCCCTCCCCGTGCGCTCGCATGGCAAGGCCATGCCGCGCGGGATCGGCGAGCTTCTCGCCGATGACGAAAAACGTGGTCTTGATGCCGCGCTCTCCGAGAATGTCGAGCACGCGCGGCGTCACGTTGGGATCGGGGCCGTTGTCGAATGTCAGGGTGAGATCGAACACGCGAAATTTCCTAGGTCGCCGGCTGCATCGCGCCCGATGCGAGATCGTCGTTTGCCTGACCAGCGCGCGTGCCGGTCTGCCAGATCGCCGCCTTGCGCTCGATCCCCCGGATCGCGGCATTGAAGGCGATCGCCATGAACAGCACGAGGAGGACGCCGGCGAACACGTGCGGACTGTCGAGGATCGTGCGGTAGCGCGAGATCAGATAACCGATGCCGGCCGAGGAGATCAGCATCTCCGAGACGGCGACGCCAACGATCACCAGCGCGCCTCCCACGCGGAGCCCCGACAGCACTGTCGGAATCGCCGCGGGAATGATGACGCGAACCAGCCGCTGGCTCAGCGTGGCGCCCATGCTGCGTGCCGCGAGCAGCAGTTGAGGGTCGATGGTCTGGATGCCGGCGGCGGTGGCCAGCATCGTTGGCAGGAAGCCGTAAATCGAGGCGAAGGCGATCTTGGATTCGGAGCCGATGCCGAGCCACACCGTGAAGACGGGATAGAGGATCACGAGCGGCACGGCATAGAGGCTCGACACCATCGGCATGATCAGGACTCGCGGACGCGGCAGGCTGCCGACGATAGCGCCAAGCAGGATGCCGCCGCCGCAGGCGAAGGCCATGGAGACCACGACTTCGTAAAGCGTCACCGCGAGCGCATGACCGTATTCGGGTGCCTCGGTCCATCCGGCGATCAGCGTCGATGACAGGGACGGCAGGAACAGCTCGGGAATGAGACCTGTGCGCGGCAGCAGCTCCCACAGCGCGATCAGGCCGACCACGATCAGATGTCGCAGCGTCTTCGCACTTATCTTCGCGGTCATCTTCTTCGCAGTCATCTCGGCGCTCATCTCCGCCTCACGCCGATTTGCGGATATGCCGCCAGATGCGGTCGCGCAAGCTCCCGAAGGCATCGCCGCTCAGCATCTCGTAGGTGCGGGGCCGCGGCAGCTGGACCTGGAGATGATCGACGATGCGGCCGGGCCGCGCCGACATCACGATCACCTCGTCGGCGAGATAGACCGCTTCGGTGAGGCTGTGCGTGACGAAGACGACGGTCTTGCCTGTCGCCGCCCAGATGCGTAGCAGCTCGTCACCCATGGTCATGCGGGTCTGCTCGTCGAGCGCTGCGAACGGCTCGTCCATCAGCAGCACCGGCGGGTCCTGCACCAGCCCGCGCGCGATCGAGACGCGCTGCTTCATGCCGCCCGAGAGCTCGTGCGGATGGCGCCTGCCGAATCCGTCGAGGCCGACCAGCGTGAGCGCATCCTGCGCCTTGGCGCGGCGCTCCGCCTTGGGCACGCCACGCAGGGCCAGCGGAAACTCGACATTGTCTTCGGCCGTCAACCAGGGAAACAGGCTCGCCTCCTGGAACACCACGCCGACCCTGTCCGGATCGGGCTGCGGAATCGGCGCGCCATTGATCGTGATCGTGCCCGAGGTCTGCTGGCGCAGGCCCGCCATCATCATCAGAAGCGTCGACTTGCCGCAACCGCTCGGGCCGACCAGCACGACGAAGCGACCCGGCTTGATATCGAGCGAAACGTCTTCCAGGGCGACCACGTCCTGAGACCTGGTCTTGAAGACCTGGCCGACATTCTTCACCTCGATCGCGCCGGCGCGCGCGGGAGGCTTCAACGGGGTCACGTTCGCCAATGGCTGCATCGCGTTTCCACCCATCTGACAAGTTCGTTGAAGGTCATTGCGATCGCGGCGACCATCACGACGCCGGCGAGAAGCTGCTTCATCTGGAAGTTCTCGCCCCAGGTCGCGATCTGGTGGCCGATGCCGTCGCGCGAGGCGTACATCTCGGCAAGGATCACCCCGGTGAGGTTGAAGATCATGGAGATCCGCAGGGCCTCCAGCAGCACCGGCAGCATGCTCGGCAGATAGACCCGGAACGCGGTCTGCATCGGAGTTGCACCATAGGAGCGCGCCACCGTGAGATGCTCGACCTTGACCGACTCCACCGCCGTGGTCGTCGACATGATCACGATGAAGATCGTGGAGAAGAATCCAAAGCCGACCTTCTGGGCGAAGCCGACGCCGAATACGAGGATGAACATCGGCAGGAAGATCGACTTCGGGATGCTGAAGGCGAAGAACAGCAGCGGCTTGGCCACGTCGGCGAAGTAGCGGTTCTCCGCAACCAGGAAGCCGATCACGGCACCGAAGGGGACGGCCAGCGCGAACGCAGCCAGCACTTCGGTCGCCGTCACCATCAGGTCTTTCCGCACGGCGGCGCGCTGCAGGAGGTCGCCTAATGTCGCAAACGTGTCGGACGCCGAGGGCAGCAGGCGCGGATTGACGATGCCGGTGCGCGACAGCAACTCCCACAGCGCCAGGACCGCGATGACGATCGCGATCCGCGCGAGCTTGATGGCGAGCGAGTTCTGCATCGTCACGGCCTGGTCGGAACCGGCTTGAATCTGGTCGAGATCACGTCCTCGACCGGCACGATGTCCTTGAGCCCGCCGAGCTTGGCGAGGTCCAGCGACAGCTGCACGGCCGCGTTCACGTCAGGTGCGCCCATGTCGCCGCTGGTCTCGAGCTTCATGATCGTGTTGTCGTATTCCAGGGCGGCGATCTCGGCCGGCATCTCGTAGAGCTCGGCGATCAGCTTGACGGTCACGTCGCGGTTGGCGCGCATGAACGCAACCGCGCCATAGAGGGCGTTCACCGCCTTCTGGACCAGCTGAGGCTTTGTCTCCGCCAATTTGTCGAGCACGATCCAGCCTGCCGTGAGGTTCGGCGGCACCGCCGTGGCGTAATCGAGGATCGACTTGGCTTCGCCCGACTTCGCGATCTGGAAGCTCAGCGGCGAATAGACCACGGCGGCCTCGACGTTGCCTGCCAGGAGGTTCGGCACCAGACCGCCGCCCCCAACCGGGACGCGGGTGAAATCGATCTTCTTGTCCTGGAGTGTCCACAGCGCGAGCAGGTCGGAACCGGAGCCGGCGGCGGTGATTGCGACCTTCTTGCCGTTGAGGCCCTTGACGTCGAGCGTCGACTTGGCCGGGACCATCAACTGCCAGCCAAAATTTCCCATCGCGGCATTGGCCACGATCCGTGACATCACACCCTTCTTGCGTCCCGCGGAGACCAGCGAGGGCGGATCGAGTATGATATCGGCCGCGCCCGCAGCCATGCCTTCGAACGTCTCTGCACCGCTGCGGTAGATCGTCAGTTCGGCCTGGATGCCTTCCTTCTCGAACAATTTTTGCCGTACGGCCGTCTCGGCGATCGTCGTCGGCCAGTAGGTCTTGGTCGGCAGGCCGACGCGAATGGTTTCGGCGGCGGTGGCAGGGCCGGCGAGCACGCCGGCTGCGAAGAGCGACGCCAATAGCGCCTTGCGGCGAGTTATTTTCATGATCTGTTTCCTCCCGGTCTCTGTTTTTCTGTGCCGGATTTTTCCGGATTGTCAGTTCGCGCCGTTCACCTCCGCAATGCGAGGCGCGGCGAGCTCGACAAACTCTTTGGTGATGCCGAAGTGCTTTGCCAATGCGCGAACCGCCGCATCCGCGTCACGTTTGACGACGGCAGCGACGATCGATTTGTGTTCAGCCTCAACATCGCGCGGCTTGCCGACCTCCCTGCGGATCGAGAGGCGGCGATATCGCTCGCTCTGCTCGTGCAGCACGTCACGGAAGCCGAGCAGCCACGGCGAGCCGCAGGCATTGACCAGTGCACGATGGAAGATGCGATGGCGGACCACCCACTCCTCATAATGCACCGTCGGATCGTCGGGATAGCGATAGGGAACGGCCTTCAGGTCCGCCCAGGCGGATTTCACCGAGGCAAGCCAGGCATCGTCGCCCCGCTCGATCGAGCGACGGAGCGCAAGGCCCTCGATGTCGATCCGGGTCTGCGTCACGTCGGCGAGATCGGCGAGCGACACCGGGCTCACCCGGAAGCCACGCTGGTCGGACGCCAGCACGAGCCCGTCGGCGACCAGTCGGGAAAGTGCCTCACGTACGGCGGCGAGGCTCACGGAAAACTGCTTGGCGAGGCCGGCGATATGCAGCTTCTGCCCCGGAAGCAGCCGCGTCGCCAGGATGTCGGCGCGCAAGCGCTCGTGCAACGCAGATGTCAGGCTGCGCGGACCATCCCCGGGGCTTCCGGTCATATGAAACTGAAGCGGACCCATGGGTCGAATGATGGCAAGGCAACGCGGAGGGGTCAATAGAAAATCGAAAATCGATTTTTCTGATCGGGATCAGGTCGCGCCCTGTTGGACGCCCCCGGCATGGAACGACCCATCCCCGATCAGCCATCTCTGGATCCCCAAAACGGACGACCGGACCAGATCGGCGCAGGCATGGTGTCCCGCCACCGCGCTCGTACAAAACTGATCGGCGCGCCGCTACTTTGCCAGGCGGAACTTCCCGCCTTCGACCTTGATCAGGAAGGCCGAGCGTTCATCATAGCCGTTGTGATCGGCCTTGCTCATGTTCGACAGCCCATTGTTGAGATAGATGTTCTGGCCACGTTCGAGTGCGTCCCGCAGCGCCGCGCGAAATTCGGTTGTGCCGGGCTTTGCCGTCTTCAGCGCATCCGGTGCGGCTTTTCCGATCAGCGCGACGACATCCCAGAGGTGAGCAGCGAACATGTTGGGCTTTTGCCCGTTCGCCGCTTCATACGCGGTCACGAACTCCTCCGTCGAGCGACGGAACGGATCTCCCGTGGGAAGATCGGCGGCAATGGTAAAAGCCTCGCCCGCGAATACGGCACCTTCGACGTTCGCGCCACCGAGCTTGATGAACTCCTCACTGGCCACGCCGTGTGTCTGAAATATCTTCCCGGCGTATCCGCGCTCGCGGAGCGCCTGCTGCGGCAAGACCGCCGGAGTTCCTGCGGACGCGATGAAGACGGCGTCGGGATTGGTCGACATCACCTTCAGCGCCTGACCGGTGACGCTGGTGTCGGCGCGTGCATAGACCTCATGTGTGGTGACGGTCAGCCCCAACGCGGGCGCGAGGCGGCTCACCTCCTTGTAGTAGCCCTCGCCGTAGCCATCCGAAACGCCGATATAGCCGAGCGTCTTCACGCCTGATGTCGCGATATGCTTGAGGATGGCGGCCGCCATGAGATCGTCATTGGGAACGACCTTGAAGGCCCAGGCGCGCTTCTCATCCATCGGTTGGACGATGGCAGTAGCGGCAGCGAGCGACAACAGCGGCGTCCTCGATTCAAGCGCGACATCCAGCATCGGCATGGTCACCGGGGTCAGAGAGGAGCCGACCAGCACGTCGACCTTGTCCTGGATCACCAGCCGGCGTGCGTTCTGGACTCCTTTGGTCGAATCCGACTCGTCGTCCAGGACGATATAGGTGACCTTCTCTCCACCGATCTCTTTCGGAAGAGCTGCAACCGTCTTGAGCTGCGGTTGGCCCAGTGCGGATCCCGGGCCACTTGCCGAAATCACGATTCCAATCTTGATGTCCGCGTGAGCAGCATGTCCATAAAGGACGCATGCCACAAGAAGCGAGGCTCGCGCGAAACCGATCTTCATGCCCTGTTCCTCCCCGTCCGCTTTGATGCCTCCGCCGGGTACATCGGCGAGCTTGCAGTGCTCCCCAGGAGGCGCCGTCGCTGCCCAGAAGGCGTCCCGCGGTCCCGAGTAACCAGGCGGATCATGCTAAGCGGATCGCAGCCACGTGTCTGTCCCTAGCGTTAGGGACAAGAAGTAGGCGGACGCACCGCCGCATCCTCGCGGCGCAAATCGCCCGAGCTTTGCTTCGTCATTCCACCCTCTTGTCCAAGAGGGCGCAGGGAAGGCCGGGTGCCGGCTGGCACCCGCGGTCCGCTGCGCGAAAAGCACACGCAGGAAAACCGCACAGCAGCATACAGGTGTAGCCAATCACTCGGCCTTCCCTGCGCGATGGTCGGACGGCTTATGCCGTGCTCTCCCGGGAGCCGAACTTTCCTTCTGGCCTCCCTCGCCCCGCGAATTGGATGATGCTGTCTGCCCGGTTGGGCTCGCACACACCTCCGCGACAGCTTGACCGTAGCAACGACGGCCAGGACCACACGGTTTTGCCGTACGCGCGGCCCGCCATTTCGCCGCAGTTTTTCCAGCCCTGTCGGCCGAGCCGGAAACTTACAGGCGAGACGAAGCCTAGCAGCGCCGCTCGTCCGCACGCGGTTGCGGGCTCACAGGGACTACCCGCCCTGCCCGCACCATCTCGTGCCGACGCTGCCGCGTCCATCGCAAGCCCGGCTCGCAATCAAGACGACAACGAGATCGCCCCTCAAGGATGAGCCGGGATGACCGACAAATACGTCAAAACCGAATTTCGGTAAAGTGGAATATTTGCGCGGGGAGGGGTTGACGGGGTGGCGGGTGTTTTGCCCGACGGGCGAGAAGTACCCTGCGCCCATCGAATAGATGCGCGCCTTCGCCCCACCAGAGAACGGACTTCGCGCAATGCAACCTGGCCGGCGCCTCACGAAGACCCGTCTTGCACTTGGGCAACCAATCGACCGTCTAAACGCACGCGACCAGAATCGAGCAGATCAGTCAGCGCAGATTCCACGACCTCACGTAACTGAGCACTCGTCGCTCCAAATCCAAATAATCGCGCCACAGCCTGAGCCAATTGATCATGTTCGGCACCATAATTTTCGGCCACAACTTGCTGGATCGGTGTCTCATGAGGCTCTACCTGCCGTCGGACTGAAAGCTTCGCCTCTTCGTATCGAGCAACGGCCGCCTGCTTCTCAGGACCGATTTCCGCGACAACAACTGCGACCTCCAGTTCTTTGTCAGCCGCTGAGGATCTGGCCGGATTCTCTGATGCAATGTCCGTGACCGCTGCAGCTCTCGACCTATCCTGCTTCGCATATCTAGGGCTGCCCCGCCAACGGCACGGTAAACCACGCTTGATTACAACATACCCAGAGGAATGGACCGCGCATTACCTCTTCGGCGCCCTGGTCCTCGCCGTGCGCGAAGATGACGCTTGGCGCTACATCAGTCATGTCGGTACTGGCTTCAACCATAAGGTCCTGGAAGACATCCATGCCAAGCTCGTGAAGTTGAGGGCCGCCAAATCACCCTTTCCTGCCAGAGTGAAGGACGAGGCGAACACGACCTGGGTCAGGCCTTCGTTGGTGGCCGAGGTCAAATTCGCTCCAGATCCGACTTTCTGGTAGCCCTCTTTCGGCTGTCAATCGTCTGGTCGAGCCATTACGGTTCCTATTCAATCGGAGAACGGAGCACTATGCGCTTGGCGGTACCATGGCGACCTTTTTTTGCGCGGACCTTCACCGCTGCGCTGGGCACTGCATGGTTGCTGGCGACCCCGTGTCAAAGTCAAGCGGCTGGTCCAACGCCGAAACGCATTCTAATGCTGCATTCATACGGTCTTCGCTTCCAGCCGTGGACCGACTATTCCGAGGCCCTTCGCGCCGGAATAAGCCAACGTCCTTTCGTGACCTTTCAGGACCATTCGCTTCTGAATGCCCGGACGGCCAGCGACAAATCAGACGCAGCATTTGTCGACTACCTTCGTGCGCTCAACCATGATCAGCAGCCCGACCTAATCATCGCTATCGGCTCGCCCGCCGCGAATTTCGTGCAGGCGCACCGGAAGGACCTTTTTCCAACAACCCCTATGCTCTTCACGTTGGTAGAGCGTCGCCGGGTGGACCTCGACAAGCTGACCGAATACGACACGGTGGTGGCGGTTGCCAACAACGACGTCGCGTTTTTTGATAACGTCGTGCGCGTCCTGCCCCAAACAAAGACTATCGCCATTGTTGTGGGAGCTTCGCCGGGCGAAACATTTTGGCGGAACGAGTTGGCCAAATCCACCGCGCTGTTTGCCGACCGCGTGCAGTTTCGGTGGTACGATGAGCTTTCCTTTGAGGATATGCTCAAAGACGCGGCCAACCTCCCGCCACACAGCGCCATTTTTTGGCTTGGCTTGACTATCGATGCGGCGGGAGTGGCCTATGAAGGCAACAGCGCGTTCTCACGGCTTTTTGACGCCGCCAACGCACCGATCTTTTTCCACGATTCGATCTTTTTCGGTAAGGGCATCGTCGGCGGTCCAATGCAGGTCATTGCCGGACAGGGCAAGAAGGCTGCGGAGGTCGCCCTCCGCATTCTTGACGGTGAAAGGGCCGGCGACATCAAGCCGACATTCGTCGTCCCGGCAGCGCCTATGTTCGACTGGCGACAAATGCAGCGCTGGGGAATTTCCGAGAGCCGTCTGCCGCCTGGCAGCACCATCTACTTCCGCGAGCCGTCGGTGTGGGAACGGTATTGGTGGCAGATCTCGTTGATCACCGGCGTTATACTTTTGCAAGGCGGGCTTATATCGACCCTGCTTCGCGAGCATCATCGACGTCATTTGGCGGAAGTGCAGTCCCGGCAACGCATGGCCGAACTGGCCCATGTTAATCGCTTCTCGACGGCTGGCGAACTGACAGCAACAATCGCGCACGAAATCAACCAGCCGCTCGGGTCCATTCTGACTAATGCCGAGACCGCGCAGTTGATCTTAAAATCTGAGAACCCTGACATTGCGGGGCTGGCCGAGATTGTTGACGACATCTTGCGCGATGACCGGCGCGCCAGCGAAGTCATCCGGAGGATGAGGAGTCTCCTTAAGAAGGCACCTTTCGAGCTGAAAAAACTGGATCTCAATGATCTTGTTCGTGAGACCATTGCATTTCTTTCGATGCTGGCCGTTGGACGAAAAGTGGAGCTGATTGAACAGATCATGCCGGAGGCGCTTCCGATCCTGGGCGACCGCATCCAACTTCAACAAGTCATTCTTAACCTTGTCGTGAACGCGATCGAGGCGATGAAGGACACTCCGAGCGAAAGCCGCATCATCAGCATTCAGACCTCGCGCGCCGAGGGCTCTGCCGAGCTGTCCGTGTCGGATCGCGGATCGGGCATTCCAAAAGACGAATTAAAGGAAGTCTTCGAACCCTTCTTTACTAGCAAAGCGGAAGGCATGGGCATGGGCCTGTCCATCGCCCACACTATTGTTGAAGCGCACCAAGGGGTAATAGCCGCAAAAAATCGAGATCACGGCGGGGCAACGTTCACGATCAGGCTTCCTCTTGTTTAATGGGGCAGGATCTTCCCCGATCTAAAGTCAACGTCAGCGATCCGCGAGGCTCATGCAATGTTCAGCCGCGCCTGATGCGAATCCCGTTATCAGCAGCGCTGAGGAGGTTCGCCATGCATCCGAGGAAGCGTCTTTGGATCAAGTCAGCGACAGTTGCCGGGATTGCCACTAGCGTCCTGTTGGGGCTTGCGTGTCTCGGATTCAATCGCACGCCAGCAAAGGCGGGGCGTGTACTGCCAGTAAGTTGATATCCAGCAGGTTGCGTTGGCCGCGCAGGCGTCGTGCTCAGGCCACGGCCGCTGGCCGGCTCACATTGGATTTGCCTGCGAATGGAACAGCAAAGCAGCCCAAGCGGACAGCCACCCACCGAACTCGGGCATTCAGGACAACGGCGGAATCCCTTAGGGCGCCACGAGCTTCTTCCGAATGGCATAGCGGACTAGTTCGGCCGTGGAGGACATCCCTAGCTTGCGCATGGCCGATGCACGATGGGTCTCGACGGTCTTTACGCTCAACTGCAACAGGTCACTTATGGATCTGTTGGTGTGCCCTTCCGCAATCAACTGGACCACGCTCTGCTCGCGCGACGTTAGTAGGATGTCTGACCTGCCCTGCTTGTTGAGCTGATAGTCGTGGAGCAGCTTCTCCACCAGAGCACTGGTGAAGTAGGGCCTGCCGTCGAGCAACGCTTCGATTGCGGAAATCAGATGCTTCTTAGCATCCGACTTGAACAAAAAACCGCGGACGCCCGCCAGAATAGCTTCAGTCAGCAGTTCCTCGTCCTCATGCATCGTCAAGATCAGCACTTCCGTATGCAGATCGAGTGCCTTCAGCCGCCGGCTGACCTCCAAACCGTTCATGAGCGGCATCGAGTAATCGACGATCACGGCGTCCGATCTCGTCTCGACAGCCAAACTGACTGCTTGTTCACCGTTCGTCGCTTCGCCGGCGACGATCCAGTTGGACTGCGTTTCGACAATCGCGCGAAGTCCCGAACGTACGACCGCATGATCATCCGCAATCAAGATGCGTTTCATGGCGCCGTTCTCGATTCCGGCCGCACCCCTGGAGACGCTCAGTGCGGCAAGGTCAGACGATCATGCCGCTCATGGTTCTAAGCGCCATCCTGCAAAACCCTGAGCCTGCCACCGCGAATGTACCGACGTGGCGGTCCTCAAGAACATCATATGCTGTCACGCCTCGACCAGATGCGAACGAACAGCGTACCGAACCAAACCTGCGGTTGAGTTCACCTCCAGCTTGCGCATCGCGGCCGCTCGATGAGCTTCAGTCGTCTTGACGCTGAGGTTCAGGATCGCGCTAATGCCTTTGTTGCTGTAACCCTCCGCCACCAGTTTGACCACAAGCTGCTCGCGTGGCGTAAGCCTCCGGCGCCCGTCCGCGCCCTCGCCGCCGTGATCGAGCTCGTCTCGACAGCTTTCGCTGCAGAACCGCTTGTGCGCCAGAAGTGCGTCGACGGCCGCCAACAGCAATCTGTTAGCATCCGACTTCGCCAGAAACGCGCGGGCGCCTGCCTCAAACGCCTGCTGCGCCAGCAGACCCGACTTGTGGACCGTGAAGATCAACACCTCCGTCTGCAACGGATAGTCCCTGATCCGCCGTGCGACCTCCACGCCGGTCATCCGCGGCATGGAGAAGTCGATGATGGCCACATGCGGCCGGCTTTCGATTGCCGCCGTCAATGCCTTGCTGCCGTCGTTCGCCTCGGCAACGACTTCCCAATCGGCCCGCTGTTCGAGCACCGCTCGCAAGCCCGATCGCACCGCTTCGTGATCATCCGCGATAAGAATGCGTTTCATGGCAGAGCACTCCAATGTCGTTACGCAGTAGCCACCCGCCACCGGTAACCCTTCTTCTTCTTCTCTCAGTGGGCCCCTGCGCGGACCCTCACGGAGGTCGTTGCCCTTCGCCGGCTATCCGCATTCGTCGTGAGCTCACGCGGAAGTACCGCGCGCAAGATGGTGCCGGGGCGCCGTGACGCCGGATCGGATCTGATGTCCAGCGTCCCTCCAATCTGCTCGAGCCTTGCCTTCATCGCCGGAATCCCGACGCCGATTGATGTCGCCTTTGCTCGCTGCTTGCCGTTGTCTGCGCCAAACCCCCGCCCGTTGTCGCTGACCGTCAATCGAAATTGGTTATCGACCGCGTCGATGACGATGCTCACTTCTGTCGCTTGCGCATGGCGAAATATGTTCGTGAGCGCTTCCTGGACGATCCGCAGCAATGTCCGCTGCTTCTCGTACGGGAGACGATCGACGTCGGGCACGATCCTGCTCGTGACCCGCAATGAGGTCCGAACCGCAAATCCATCGGCGTAGTTTTCTATCGCAGCTTTAAGCCTGTCGACCGTCAGAGTTCGGGGGTGCAGCAGATACGAGAAGGCACGAATCTCTCTGAGGGCCTCGTCGATTGACGCATCGATGTCATCGCAAAGCCGTTCGGCGTCGACCGTATCGCTGATGCTTCGCCGGATCCGCATCAGGCCGAGGCTCGCGGCAATCAAATGCTGACAAGTCGAATCGTGGAGATCGGAAGCAATCCGTTGCTGGATTCCTTCCTGGATGGAGGCCAAATCGAGGTCGACATACGCGTTGTCCGCTCCGTCGGTCGCGGCTTCGGGTGCGCTATTGTGCACGCGACGATGGCTCCCGATCAGCCGGTTCGCGCCACTGCCGGCCGGATCCACGACGGGAACAATCGTCGTTTCCATATTTTGCAGCGGGCCCGCAAATGCGAGACGGTGGCGAATCTTCACTTCCGCTCCTTCTGCGAGACAGGCGCGGAGAGCTTCGCGGGTAGATCTGGCGTCGTCTCTGCTCATGCACTTGGACACGTCCATCTCCCGGACGTCGTCGGCCGAAATGCCAAGACGCGACTCGAAGGCCGGATTGATCACCTCATAGACGAAGCGTCCGCCAGGCAAAGGGCGCACGACGAAAAGAAAATCCGGTGAATACATCCAGTACAGGCGGTCGCTGGCTTCTTCAAACCCGAGCGGCAACCACCCTGTACTGCTGTTTCGAATTGATTCGCGGGCGGGAAAGCTACGGAGCTTCACGGTACGCACTCACTTTGCTGCGGCAACATCCGACATTGCAGCTCAACATCGAGACTCGCCGTCCTGCGCCGCGCGCGAGGCGTCCATTGTCAATCAGAGTACGGACGCCCTTGCGGCGCACGCCGATTATACACCGTCTGATTGACTGCACCAGAGGTAGCAATCGTCACGGTTTAAAATCGCGGATCCAAGTGGAACCTGGAGGTGATCAAATATGCAACTCATTCCAGACTCGGCAGCACTGGATTCAAATGAAATGCAACAGATGCTAAAGTATCGCAGAAAGCCTTCATGAGCTGCTTGTGTCGACAACAGCTCCCCAATGCGCAATCAGCGGCTTCCGAGACTCGTGAAGTCGTTCTCGGGTACTGCCACGGCAATCCGGCCGCACTTGCGTCCGTGCGCTACCAGGCTCCAACTCCGCTCGCGTTGGATTTCTTTTTCGTTCCTGCCTTCGCGCTTGGAGCGGGTTGTTGAGGCGGCGAAAGCACCAGCGGATGAGACGGCACCTGGAGGCGGTTAACGCCGACATCATCCCTCAGCGCATCGGTATCCAGGCGCTGGCTCCGGTCAACAGAATCGCGGGGATCCGCAGAAGCCACGGAGGCGGCCGTTAGACCAACGATGATTCCCACCAATACACACCCGCATCTCGTCATCTTCCGAGCCCTTCAAAACGCGAAATCAAGTCGGGGACCAACCCTGAGATCCCTGTATCGCCGCTCCGGAACGTTCGATGTTCGCGCCTCGTACAATACACTGGTCGTGATCGACACGTTGCTGGCGAAACTATACCTCAGCCCGACGTCCGCTGAGTAGATCTGATCCTGTCGGCCTCTGTTCAGCCCGTCCGAGAACCAAAAGGCTTCGAACAATGGCGTGCTCACAATCGACCATTTCGGGTCCAGCTTGACTTCGATACCCAGCACCGCGTCAAAGCGCCAGCGGCGGGCTTCCGCAAGATCGGAAAACCGGTAGGTCAGGAGCAACAGTGGCGACAGCGTGACATTGTTCACGCGGAAGTCGCGCGTTACCGAGCCCATCACGTCGTGGGACGTGAAAGCAAGATCGCGATAGACACCGTCGAAATCGTACCGGTTCTCATAAATAGCCGAGAAGCGCCAGCCGTCCCAATTCTCGGTCAAGCGCGCTCCCATTCGCGCCACTGCGGCGTTGCCGTCCTTCTCGGTCGCAAAGGCCTCGTATTGGGCGCGAGCATAGAGCCGGTACGACAGGTCGTTTGTGAGGTTCCCATCCAACCTGAGGCTGACGTCGGGCTCATAATAAAAGTCCGACCTGCGGTTGTTTCGGCTGAATAAGGCATTGTCAGTGAAGGTTGGCGCGACGGAACCAACGACACTCCATGACGGAGCGGAATAATACGGCACAGGACCGCTCGCCTTTAGTTCGGTGAGATGAACATCCGCCGCCCAAGCGCTGTCCGCCCCAAACAATCCAACGACCAGCCAAAGAATCGTCAGCGCGCGCATGGTGTCCCCCGATGGCTTCTGCGTACACCTGGAATCACCTCAACTTGGGTGGTGATTGTGGCGTGTTAATGATCAGGAATTAAATCTCTGATTGAGGCGACAGACGACGTCTGGATGGAACTCCGGATGCTAACCAGCAACAGCCGAATGCCACGCGGCCGTGAACGCCCTTCTTCAGGGCCGGAGCGGCCGCAGGTCGGCTAATAATCCACCGTGTCCCTGGTGATTGGGCAGGTCATGCAATGACCGCCTCCCCGACCGCGTCCCAGCTCTGCACCGACAATGGTGATCACCTCGATCCCCTCCTTGCGCAGCAAGGTGTTGGTGTATGTGTTGCGGTCATAAGCGAACACCACGCCCGGAGAGGCGCAGACCAGGTTCGCACCGCTATCCCACTGGGTCCGCTCGCGCATATACGCGTTGCCGCCGGTCTCAATCACGCGCAACTTCTTCAGGCCGAGCGCTTCGGCCACGACATCCACGAACGGCTTTTCATCCCTGCGTAGATCGAGGCCGGCGGAATTGTCGGCTGGCCGGTAGGAAAAGGCCGCGATGTTGTTGACGATGTCCGGATAGAGCAGGACGCAATCCCGATCTGCGAACGTGAAGACGGTATCGAGATGCATCGCCGCGCGCAGCTTCGGCATGGCCGCCACAATCACGCGTTCGGCCGCTTTTCTCTGGAACAAGGCTGCGGCAACCTGGCTGATCGCCTGCCGCGAGGTGCGCTCACTCAATCCGATCAGAACGTTGCCCTTGCCGATCGGCATCACGTCGCCGCCTTCCAGCGTCGCGAGGCCGTGATCGCGCGTCGGATCGCCCCACCAGACGTTGACCTTGCCGGCGAAATCCGGATGGAACTTGTAGATGGCTGTGGCGAGGATCGGCTCTTCGTGCCGCGCTGGCCAGTAGAGCGAATTCAACGTGACGCCGCCGTAGATCCAGCATGTGGTGTCCCGAGTGTACAAGGTGTTGGGAAGCGGCGGTAGCAAATACTCGGTCATCCCGGCTGCTTCGCGCACCAGCTTGAGCATCTCGCCGCCATGGGCATCCGGAAAGTCGTGAGTCGATACTCCGCCGATCAGCGTTTCCGCCAAGTCGCGCGGATTGAGACTTTCCAAATAGCCGCGCAGCTCGTCGATCAGACCGAGACCGACCTGATCGGCAACAACCTGGTTGTCCAGGATCCACTTCCTGGCCTCGGGGATCGCGACCGTCTCGGCGAGCAGATTGTGCATCTCGACGACTTCGATCCCGCGGTCACGCATTTTCTGAACAAAGTCGAAATGGTCGCGCTTGGCATTATCCACCCACAGCACGTCATCGAACAGCAGAGTATCGCAATTGGAGGGCGTAAGGCGCTGATGGGCCCGCCCTGGCGAGCAGACCATCACCTTCCTCAACTGGCCGACCTCTGAATGAACGCCGAAGGGAGCCGAGGTGTCCGATGTCTGCTTTGCCATGGGAGTTCTCCCGGGAGTTGCCTGCCTAGATGGTGATGTAGCCGGTGGCCAGTCCGTGTATTCCAACAGCAGCGCCAAGGGCGGCTGCAATGAAGAGGCCCCACTCGATGGCTGTAAAGACCCGCGCCTTCAGTTCCAGGCGCGCCCAGAAATAGAGCGCAGTGCCTGGCGCGTAGAGGATCAAGGACAGCAGCAGGAACTTCATCCCGGCGGCATAGATCAGGAACAGCGTATAGACCAAGGCGACGCCGGCAAAGATCATGTCGCGCTTGCGATCACGACTGCTTTTCTCATAGGTCTCGCCGCGACGGACGAGCAGGAGCCCGTAGGCTGCGACGAGGAAGAACGGAATGAGTGACATCACGCTCGTGAGATTGAGCATCAGCGCGAATGCATCCTGCGACCAATAGGTGCTGATGACGAAGAGCTGAACGATCACATTGGTGAGCCAGAGCGCCGCAGCCGGCACCTTGTTCGCATTTTCGGTGCCGAACAAAGCCGGCATATCCTTCGTTCGTCCGGCGGCGGAGAGCACCTCAGCGCAGATTAGCGACCAGGCGAGATAGGCGCCCAATACCGAAACCAGGAGTCCGATGCTGACGAAGATCGCGCCCCAATGGCCGACCACCGCCTCCAATACCGTTGCCATGGACGGCTGTCGCATGCCGGCGATCTCGGCGCGGGGCAGCGCGGCATATGGCAGCATGGTCACGAGCACCATCAGGGTCGTAACGATCGCAAATCCTAAAATGGTCGCCGCGCCGACATGTGCGCGTTCCTTGGCATAGCGCGAGTAGACGCTGGCACCCTCGATGCCGAGAAAGACAAACACCGTCACCAGCATGGTCGCGCGAATCTGGTCGAACAGACTCTTGTCCGGCATCCCCTCACCGCCCCAGAAATTGGCGCGGAAAAGATCAGCTTTGAACGCAAAGATCAGGATAGCAATGAAGACCAGGATCGGCACGATCTTCGCAATCGTGACGATGGTGTTGATCGCCGCGGCTTGCTGCACGCCGCGAAGAATCATGAAGTGAAACAGCCAGATTCCTATCGAGGCGACGATGATAGCGGTGACCGTATTCCCGTCTCCAAAGACAGGAAAGAAGGCGCCCAAGGTCGACTTGATAAGGACCCAATAGGATACGTTGCCGATGCAGCTGCCGATCCAGTATCCGAACGCCGATAGGAAACCAGGATAATCACCAAATCCCTCCTTCGCATAGGCATAGACACCAGCATCGAGCTCTGGCTTTCGTTCAGCCAGCGTTTGGAACACCCGCGCGAGCGTGTACATGCCGCCGCCGGCTATACACCAGGCGAAGACCGCTCCGAACGGACCAGTGGCGATGCCGAATGTTCTCGGGAGCGAGAAGATGCCCGAGCCAACCATCGATCCGACCACCATCGCGGTCAACGCGAACAGGGAGAGCTTCTGGACTGACGGCGTCCCAGTCATGTGAAGACCTCGCGATAGTGCGGGTGCGCAGCATCCTGGCCGATCGACTTGCCGGCACTTCACCATGCACCGCGGGCGGAGCCCGGAATATCAGGTGAACTCCTAATCCCGGGACAGGATTCCCCTCGCCGGAAACCAGCGGCTTAGCCGACCGATTGAGCGGAAGTCCCTACCCGCCCCTTCTCTCCGAACCAGCTCACATACAATGTCGGCAGCAAGACCAGCGTCAAAACGGTTGCAACCAGCAGACCGCCCATGATTGCGACGGCCATCGGGCCCCAGAATACGGTGGGAGCGATCGGGATCATGCCGAGCACGGTCGACACCGCCGTCAACATGATGGGACGAAACCGGGAGCTGCTGGCATCGACCGCTGCGTCCCACGGGCTCTTGCCCTGTGCCCGTTCTGCGTCGATCTGGCTGATCAGAATCACCGCGTTCTTGCTGATCATGCCGAGCAAAGCGAGAATTCCGAGGATAGTGACAAAGCCCACCGGTCTGCCGGAAAGCAACAGTGCGGCGACAACACCGATCATCCCGAGTGGCGCCACGCTTATGACCATCAGCAGTCTCGGAAAGCTCTGCAACTGGATCATCAGGACCGTGAGCATGACGAACAGCATCATCGGCACCACAGCAAGCACCGACGCCTGCGAGTTCCGGCTCTCTTCAACGGTTCCGCCCACGGCCACCTCGTAGGACGCCGGCAGCGTCTTCCTCAACTCGCCTATTGCGGGCGACAGAGCGTCCACCAGCGCAGCCGGCAGTGATCCGCCGCCAATATCGGCGCGCACCGTCAGCGTCGGAATGCGGTCGCGCCGCCAGATCAGCGGATGCTCCTGGTGATACGCGAATGTCGCAAACTGACTGAGAGATACCGTCCTGCCGCTGGGCAAAGGCACCTGAAGCGTACGCAGGTTGGACAGCGAGATGCGCTGCTCATCGACCGCCCGGGCCACCACATTGACCAGATAGATGTCGTCGCGGACCTGCGTGACGATTGCGCCGGATATCACCGTGTTCAGCACGCTCGATATCGCTTGCGAGCTCAGTCCGAGACGTCGCGCTTCGTCCTGATCGACCTGGATGCGGAGCTGGCGTTCCGGCTCCATCCAATCGAAATTGACGCCCTTGGCCCTGGGCTCGGAGGCAATGATTTGCCCAAGCTTGAGCGCAATCTCACGTACCCGTTCGACATCCGGTCCGCTGACGCGATATTGCAGCGGCCATCCCACAGGTGGGCCAAGACCGAGCGGCGAAACCGACGAGACGGCGGCGGGAACTTCCTCCGCGAGCAAACGTTCCAGCCTCACGCGCAGACGCTCGCGCGCTGCGACGTCCTTCGCCACGACAACCGCCTGCGTGAACGAATCGTTTGGAAGCTCGACATTGAGCGGAAGATAGAAACGGATGGCGCCGCGCCCCACGTTGGTACTCCAATGATCGACGTCCGGATCGCCGGTCAATGCGGCATCCAAGCGCCTGGCTGCCAGCTCGCTCGCATGGATCGATGCATTCTGGGGCAAACTGAGGTCCACCAGCAGTTCAGGTCGATCTGACGATGGGAAGAACTGCTGCGGAATCAGGGGAAGCGCAAGAACCGACGCGATAAAGAGCACCAGCGAGGTGGCGATCGTGAGCCACTTGGCGCGCATCGCCAGCGTGAGAAACGCGCGATAGAAGCGGAATATCCTGCCTGGCGCGTCCGAGCTCTCCTGTCCCGGCGGAACGAGAATGATCATACCCAGCAATGGCGTAAAGATCACAGCAACGAGCCACGACACCAGGAGAGCGATCGCGACTACCGCAAACAGCGAAAATGTATACTCGCCGGCCGAACTCGCGGCGAAGCCAACCGGGATGAAGCCTGCGATCGTCACCAGAGTCCCTGCAAGCATAGCAAAGGCGTGGCTGCGGTAGGCGAAGGTCGCTGCATCGATTTTGCTGTCGCCTTGGGCAAGCCGGTTGAGGGTGGCGTCCGTGGTCGTCATCGCATCATCGACCAAGAGTGCCAGCGCGATGATCAGCGCGCCCAACGATATTCGTTGCATGTCGATGCGGGCGATCTCCATGATCGGGAACACGACGGCTAGGGTCAGCGGAATGGCAAGCGCGATGATGAGGCCCGGACGAATTCCGAGGCTGATGAAACTCACCACTAGAATGATTGCGACGGCCTGTAGTAGCGAGGTCATGAATTCGCTGATCGCACTATCGACCACCGCAGCCTGGTCGGCGACGAGCGCGGGCTCGATTCCAATCGGGAGATTGGCGGTCATCTGGGCCATCGCCGCCTTGATATTTCTGCCAAGCGCAAGAATGTCGCCGCCATCACGCATTGCGATAGCAAGCCCGATTGCCGGCTGGCCGTTGACCCGGAACATCGGCTGCGGCGGATCCACGTAGCCACGCCGCACTTTCGCAATGTCGCTCAGCCGGATCGTGCGCCCGCCTGCGACGAAATTGACACCGGCGATGTCCTGCTCCGACCCAAAGCCGCCGGACACTCGAACGGAAATGGTTTCCTTGCCGGTCTGGATTGTCCCCGCCGGCCGGACAATATTCTGAGCTTGCAGCGCACCGAGCAGAGCCGCCCGATCGACCTGCAAGGTCGCAAGGTCCTGCTTGGAGAACTCGACGAAGATCACCTCGTCCTGGGCACCCAGTAGCTCGATCTTCGACACGTCAGGAACCTGAAGCAAGCGCGCACGGACATTCTCGACGTAATCTCGCAACTCTCGCTGCGTGAAGCCGTCGCTGCTAAAGCCGTAGACGATCCCGAACGTGTCACCAAAATCGTCGTTGAAGCCGGGGCCGACAACGCCAGCGGGAAGCGTGTGGCGCATGTCGCCGATGTTCTTCCTCACCTCATACCAGGTATCGGCGACCTCCCTGCTGTTGGCGCTTCCCTTCAGGTTCACGAAGATAGTGACGAGACCGGCGCGAGTGAAGCTGCGCAGGAACTCAAGATGGGGCGTTTCCTGCAATCGCCGCTCGAGTCGCTCGGTCACCTGTTTCATCGTCTCTTCGGCCGTTGCCCCCGGCCAGGCAGCCTGCACGACCATCGTCTTGATCGTAAACGAAGGATCTTCGCTCCGGCCAAGGCGGAAATACGCGAGATAACCTGCGATCGCGGCAACGATCATCACATAGACGACGAGCGAGCGGTGCCTGAGCGCCCATCCGGAGAGGTTAAACCCGGTCATGGCTCTGATCCGAGCACGCGCACCTTCTGGCCCGGATGGAGCGCTTGGACGCCCGCGGTGACAACGATGTCGCCGGCATTCAGTCCCTGCGAGACGATGACGTCGGTCTGGTCGAAACGCAGGATGTCGACATTACGCGCCGATATGATGTTCGTCTGGGGATCAAGGATCCAGACGGCCGGCTGCTGATTTATTCTTGTTAAGGCGGTAGCGGGTACATCGATCACCGGTCCGGAACCCAACTCGACGCGGCCGTTTACGGTGGCGCCGAGCCGCATGGCTGGTGGCGGATCCGTTAGACCGACCTTGACCTCGAACGTGCGGGTGACGGGGTCGGCCTGCGCCGCGACCTGGCGGACGCGGCCCTGTGCCGTGAGCTTCGCGTCATCTGTCAGGCTGACCATGACCTGCACGTCGGCCGGCGTCGATCTGATCATTTGAGCCGGAACGTCGAAGACTGCGTCACGGCCGTCCTGCCTCGCGATCCTCGCGATCATTTGCCCGGCCTGAACGACCTCGCCATCAGAGGGACCTGTCGCGGTGATTTTGCCGGGCGCATCGGCCCGCAGCTCCGTAAAGCTGACGAGGTCGTGCGCGGAGTCGACTTGCGCCTCCGCCGCCTCGACCTGCGACTGCGCGGCCTGTCGTGCCTGCGTCGCCGCCTCGAAATTGGCACGGGTGGTCCACCCCTGGGCCAACAGCGTTTCCTGGCGTTCGTAGTGGTTGCGTGCCTGCGTCAACTGGCCCCGCGCAGCGGAAAGAGCCGCTTTTGCCTGCCGCAATGTGCTCAGCTCGTTCTGGGACTCCAGTTGTGCCAGCAACTGTCCGGCCTCAACCCTGTCTCCGAGTTTCGCATGGCTCGCCCGCAAGCGTCCGGATATCCGAAAGGCGACGGCCACTTCGTCCTCGGCCTCGATGCGGCCTGTAAAAATCAACGGCACCAGGCTATCGCGCTTCTCGACCGTCGTGGTCCGAACCGGACGCGGGGGCAGCTCCTTCGTTTCCGCTTGGCGGCCGCAGGCTACCAGAAACGGTGCGAACACGGAGGCGATCAACGTCACTGCGAAGACTTGCCGAGATGTGGTTCGCCTACCGCGCATCGCCATGCCCTCCTCGATTCCAGACGTTAGATCAGGCAGGTCGCCCTTTCACATCTCGCGATCTACGGTGTCGTCCCTGATATTCTTGCCCAAAGGAGGGGCCACACACATCGGCAAATCTACTTGGTGCGTCCGGATGCAATCGCGACCGCGGGCCGCAGTCGCAGGCGAAACGCCGGCGATATATGAAACGGCGCCTTATGGAGCGCTCCGGGGAATTCCTGCCGCCTAATCGGGCAAAGACCCAATATCGCAGGTCGTATCGAGAGCGCATCGTCAGGGTCAGCTAAAGCGATCGGGCCTGTCAGCCCGATGAACCCGGAGGATTTTCGAATGCGGAGATTTATCCTAGTTGCAATGGCGGTCTCGGGAATGCTGGCCATCATGCCACAGACTGCATCAGCGCAGACCGAGCAAAACCAATGGTGCTCCAAGTTCAAGGGGCATGTGAACTGCAGGTACTCCACCCAAGATCAGTGCCAGGCGTCCCGAAGCGGGAGGGGCGGCACCTGCTTCCCCCGGCAGGCGTCGCGCTAGTTGCGTAGCAGGGCAGCGAAGGGCCATCCAAAACGATGGCGTCGAACGATCCGCTCGTGGACGCCATTCGAGCCGGTGTGGATGCTGCTGTATCGCTACGCCAACTCACGCATCCGCACGTCGAAGGATACCCGGCTGCAGACACCGACAGTCGTGCCGCCGGACACCCGCCAGTCAATACACGATGCCGGATTTTCGAAGCACCGCACGGGACGGCGCCATCCGTCGCCAATCGAGGAATCGCCTGTGAGAGGGTCGGCGGGAAAGCCAGATGCGCTCACGGGCGCCACAGCCCGCGCGTCCTGGTGGAGCGCGACGTCCCGCGCGGCTTCGTTCCTCTGCCTCTGGTTGGTACTTTCCGGCGCCGCTCTCGATGACATTCCTGCCGCGGCAGTCGCCGTCGCAGCGGCAACGTGGACGAGCTTGCATTGGCTGGAACCTGGCAGATCGCGGCGCTCACCTGGCGCCATCTCGCGACTGACATTGCTCTTCCTATATCACTCCATTGTTGCCGGAGTGGACGTCGCGAGGCGGGCACTCGACCCCCGGCTGCCGCTACACCCGGGGTTTATCGCATATCCAACCCGTCTTCCCCGCGGCATTCGTCGTAACGTGTTTGCAACGCTGACGAGCCTGCTACCGGGCACCGTGCCGGCCGCAGAAGATGACGCGCAGATCCTCTATCACTGTCTGAATATCGAACATCCCGTGGTCGCCGAGCTTGCCGAAGAGGAGGCTGCTCTGGTCCGAGCGCTGTACAATGACTGAGTTCCTGACGGCCGCAGTCGGCTTCATCCTGGCCATGCTGGCGCTTGGCCTGGTGTCTATCCTGCGAGGTCCAGGAGACGCCGACCGCATGATGGCGACGCAGTTGATCGGGACCGGAGGTATTGCCGCGCTGCTGCTGCTCGGCACTGTGGCGGGCTCACCCGCGGCAATCGACGTGGCCTTGACCTTGGCACTGCTCGCCACCTTCGCCTCCATCGCGTTCGTCAAGAAGGGACTTTCGCGCTTCGAAGCTGATGGGATCACATCAGCGGAGGACAAATGAGCCTCGCACGCGACATGATGACAGTTGCGGCCGTCTCAGCCGGCGCGTTCTTCTTCCTGGCCGGCACGGTCGGCCTGCTTCGCTTTCCCGACACCCTGACACGTCTGCACGCGCTCACGAAGGCGGACAATCTCGGCCTCGGTCTCGTCGTGCTCGGACTGCTCCCGCAAGCTGCGGGCCTTCGCGACGGGTTGAAGCTGGTCGGCATCTGGCTGCTTGGCCTGCTCGCCGGCGCCACAGTCTCCCAACTGATTGCGCGCGCGGCGCGCCATGGCCAATTGAACCGATGAGCATTGCAACGGTCTTCGAAATTGTGCTCGCTGCGGTCGTTCTGGGACTTGGCGTCTGGACGATCGTCGTGCCTGAGACTTTTTCGGCCACGGTCGGATTCGTCGCCTATGGACTGCTGGTGGCACTTGTCTGGGTACGTCTCGACGCCGTCGATGTCGCGCTGACCGAGGCCGCAATCGGCGGAGGGCTCGGTGGCGTGTTGCTGCTGGGTGCGGCGGCGCGATTGCGTGATGCCGACCTGATGGCGGAGAAAACGCCGGGCACGCTGCTGCGAGCGAGCGCGGCAGCGCTGTCGGTGTTGATGGCCGCAGCCTTGGCCGGTGCGGTCCTGGTGCTGCCCGATCCTGCTCCGACGCTTGCTCCGGCGGCTGTTGCAAAGGCCGGGGCGACAAGTCTGTCCAATCCGGTCACGAACGTGCTGATGGCGTTCCGTACGATGGATACCATGCTCGAGAAAATCGTACTGCTGCTGGCCGTCGTCGGCGTTTGGTCACTTGCATCCGACTTTGCCTGGGGCGGTCGTCCCGGGCCGCGCCACAAAGCCGATCCACGCGGCGTCCTCGTCTTTCTTGCGCGCCTGTTGCCCCCGATTGGCATCGTCGTCGGGATTCATGTCCTCTGGGCCGGCGCCGACCAGCCCGGCGGTGCGTTTCAGGGCGGCGCGATCCTCGCGTCCATGTGGCTGCTGGCCATCATGACGGGTCTGGCGGACACGCCATCCGTGAGCCTTCGCTGGATAAGGCTGATCCTCGTCGCCGGGCCCGGCCTATTCCTTGTTGTTGGCCTCGTCGGACTTCTGTTTGGCGACGCATTCCTTTCCTATCCGCCGGCGCTGGCCAAGCCGCTGATACTCGGCATCGAGGTCACGATGACTTTGACGATCGCGGCAACGCTTGGCCTGCTGCTCGCGGGCGCACCAGAACGGAGCGCACGACCATGAGCACCGTGACTGTGTTCGGACTGTGCGCTGCTGCGGTGGCCAGTCTTGGACTCTACGGTCTGATCACGGACCCGCGGCCGCTGCGGAAGATCATCGCCTTCAATTTGCTGGGCAGCGGCGTGTTTCTCCTGTTCGGCGTCGTCGGGCGGCGCGGTGCGGCGGCAGGGATAGGCAACGATCCGGTGCCGCAGGCCTTAGTGATCACCGGCATTGTCGTCGCGTTTTCAGCGACGGCTCTGGCGATTGCGATCCTGCTGCGGCTGTTCCAGACGACCGCCTTTCTGGAGCCGAGCAGTCGTGCCGCCCCAGGCGATGACGCAGATCGGGCCGGTAGCTGATGCTGCCCCCTGCCCCCGGGCTCGAGGCCATAACAACTCCGAGCGGTTTCCTGCTGGTGCTGTCGATTGCCATGCCCCTTATCGGCGTTGTGCTGGCCTTCGTTCTTGGTGACCGATACGTCAGGCTGGTCGCGTACGCGATAATCCCGCTGGGGCTGGCGATCGCGGTGACGATTCTGGTGGCCCTTAGGCAGAGCGCAGGGCCTCTCGTTTACCTGCTGGGCGCTTGGCCGCCGCCATTGGGGGTGGCTCTGCGCGCGGACGGAGTGTCTGCGGTGATGCTCGCGGCGACCGCGGTCGTGATCTGCGCGGTCGCCGTCTATGCCCATGCTGATTTCAAGGATACGGCGACGCGCGCGCCATTCGCATTCTGGATCCTGCTGCTGGCGATCTGGGCGGCGCTGGACACGATCTTTGTCGGCGGAGACCTCTTCACGCTTTACGTCGCCCTGGAATTGCTGACGTTCGCCGCAGTGCCGCTGGTCTCGCTGGAAGGCCATCCGGATACGCTCCGAGCTGCGATACGGTACCTGCTGTTCGCATTGCTCGGCTCCGTGCTCTACCTGCTGGGCACGGCGCTCCTCTATGGCGGCTATGGTACGCTGGATATCGCGCTGCTGTCGCATCGGATCCAGGCAGAACCCGCCTCATTCCTCGCGGCGGCATTGATGACGGCGGGTCTTCTGGCCAAAACCGCACTGTTTCCCCTACATCTCTGGCTGCCCCCCGCCCACGCGGGCGCGCCGGCGGCCGCCAGCGCCATCCTGTCTGGCCTTGTCGTGAAGGGATCTTTCTTCATCATCGTGCGGCTCTGGTTCAAGGTGATGCCCGCGCTGCCTGGTTTGCCAGCCACGCAGCTGCTCGCCGCTCTGGGAGCATCGGCGATCATTTTCGGCAGCGTTCTCGCTCTTCGCCAGCAACGGCTGAAGCTCTTGGTCGCCTATTCGACCGTAGCACAGCTCGGATATCTCTTCCTGATGTTTCCGCTCGCGTTCGAGGCTTCGGGCAGGCTAGAGGACGGCAACGCTTTGTCAGGCGGTCTGCTGCAGGCCGTCTCCCATGCCACGGCCAAAGCGGCGATGTTCATGGCTGCCGGATCGATCTATGCGAGGCTGGGTCATGATCGCCTCACAGACTTGCATGGTCTGGTGAGAACGATGCCGTTGAGCGTCTTAGCTTTTGCTCTCGCCGGCATCGCGTTGGTAGGCGTACAGCCGAGCGGTGCGTCGCTGGCAAAAGAGCTGTTGCTTCGTGCCGCAGCCGAAAGGGGGCAGTGGTGGTGGGCGGTCGTGCTCGAGGCGGGCGGAATGCTTACAGCGGCCTACGTTGTCTTGGTCCTGGCTCACGCGCTGGTGCCTACGGACGGGCGGATTGCATCGACCGGTCCTGCACTACACGTCCGGAACATCGCGGCGCTTGTGCTGGCCCTGTGCTCGCTATCGCTCGGCCTGTTGCCTTGGGATTCCTATCTAGCCGTCTCGCACGGTTCGGTGTCAGGTTTCTTTGCGGTCGAGACTCTCACCAAAACACTCTCCTCCGTCCTGGGCGGCGTTGTGCTGGCGATCCTGATCGCTCCCTGGCCGCATCCGGATGCCTATTTGATGCGCTGGAAAATGGTCGCCAGCATACTCGGTCTATTTCAACGCAGCTGCCATAGGTCCGTTGGTTGCCTAGAGAGGGCCAATCACGTTCTCTGCCAGTGGCCTGCGGCCAGCGTGTTCCTCCTCATCCTGGCGCTGCTGTTTGGCGCGCTGATGGTTGGGGGGCACACCTTTCGGCCGGGATAAGGTCAGCCTCAGGCGCCCCTCCAGCAACAACGATCAGGAACATCCATCCCCGCGCCTCAGGGTTTTCTCCGATCCCAAGCCGACCGATCGAAGGCTAGTGTTCAACAGCGCGTTCCGCCAGTGGCACGGTTGCACCGGTTGGCGCATCGTCTTGGCTGCGGCGGAGCTTGATCCAGCAGGAGGTTTGCATGTCAGATCTAGTAGCGATCGTGTATCCATCCGAGGCGAAGGCCGAGGAAGTGCGTCAGCGGCTGCTCAAGCTGCAGAAGGAATATCTGATCACCATCAGCGACGCAGTGATCGCCGTGAAGACGGATTCCGGCGGCATCAAGCTCAATCAGCTCGTCAACACGACGTCGATGGGGGCGGTGACCGGCGGTTTCTGGGGACTTCTGATCGGCATGATCTTCCTCAATCCGATCCTCGGTGTCGCCGTCGGCGCAGCTTCCGGCGCACTTGGCGGCGCACTGTCCGATTTCGGCATCGACGACTCCTTCATGAAGGAATTATCAGTATCACTTCACACGGGCAACGCCGCCTTGTTCGTGCTGATCAAGAATATGACTGCGGACAAGGTCTTGAAGGAGATCAAGGACGCCGGAGGGACCGTGCTGAAGACGTCCCTGGACGACGCCAAAGAACAGGCTCTGCGCGACGCACTCGCAAACGCCGCGGAGCGGCCGGCGGCCTGAAGCTACTTAGCGGCGATTTCCGACCAGACGCAGCAGCATCATGAACAGGTTGATAAAGTTGAGATACAGCGACAGCGCTGAAATCACCGACTTGCGGCCCCTGGTTGTTTCGTCGTCCCGGCTGTCATGCATCGCCTTGATCCGTTGCGTGTCGTAGGCCGTCAGCCCGGCAAACACGCCGACGCCCACAATCGAGATCAGCCAGTCAAGCCCGCTGGATTGCAGGAACAGATTCACCAGGGTGGCGATGATGATCCCGATAAGGCCCATGAACAGGAAGGTGCCGAGACCGGATAGGTCGCGGCTTGTGGTATAGCCAAAGACGCTGAGCGCCCCGAACGTCGCCGCGGTGATGAAGAAGACGCGCGAAATCGAGGCGCTGGTGTAGATGTGGAGCAGCGTCGAGAGCGACACGCCGACCAGCGCCGCATAGATGAAGAACAGCAGACGCGCGGTCGACACCGACAGCGTATTGATCCGCGAGCCGATGAAGAAGACCAAACCCAGCGGCGCCAGTATGAAGACCCACATCAACGGGCTCTGCAGCAGGGCAGGACTGGTGAGCTGATAGGTGAGCCACGCGACAACGGCCGTTAGGCCGATGCCGGCAGCCATATAGTTGTAGATGCGCAGCATGTAGCTACGCAGTCCAGCATTGACCGCGATTGCCGCGCCGCCGCCCGCTCCCGCCATCGTCACGTTCGGATCATAGTTCGACATTGCCTGTCTCCTGCCAGAGCTCGCTAATCAGGTCATGCTATCTCTGGGTATCAGTAGACGGCATCGGACAATCACCCGAGAGTTGGCAAGGACAATCACCCTATCGCACAGCTTTTTACTGCGCACCTGAGCACGGTGATTACGAACCGGTAATCGAAACCGCCGGAAGTGTCCTCCTTTGGGCGGAGACGCGTTACGCGTTTGTCACTTGGAAAACGGCCGCGATCCGGCCTAATCCGGCCAGTATGCGCTTCTACTTTCATATCGTCGACAAATACGGTCTCTCGCCCGATAGGACTGGATGCGAGCTCGCCGATCAGGACGCAGCGTCCCTGCATGCCCGATGCATAGCGGCTGAGCTCGCGAAGGCCGGCGAGTTCTGCCGTTTCAGCGTCGTGCTTTTGGCGGCCGCTTCCGGGCCATCATCCGGTCCCGGTCAAATCGCGACTGCCCCTCCCCCAAACACTTGAGGGCGATGCCCAACCTTACAGTACGTCAATTTCCTGCCCTCGCTGCCTACAGAGAATCCCGGATGTGCGAAGGGGAGAGCCACGTCTAGGGTCCTCTCCAATGCGGCGGGCATCAGTGCCCGTCGCATCCCGGATTGGAAGGCCATCCCGTCATGGCTCCCCCGCCGAATGCGGCCGACCAGAAACTCTCGCGGAATGCTCTCATCGCGCTCGTGATCGGCTCGATGGTGGGGTCCGGCATTTTCGCACTACCTGCAGCGTTCGGACGAACCACTGGTGCGCTTGGAGCAATGATCGCCTGGGCTATCGCGGGCAGCGGCATGCTGATGCTGGCTTTCGTGTTCCAGACGTTGTCACACCGCAAGCCCGACCTCGATGCCGGGATCTATGCCTATGCCAGAGCCGGATTTGGCGACTACATCGGCTTTGCTTCAGCCGTCGGGTACTGGATCGGTTGCTGTCTTGCAGACGTCGCCTGTCTCGTCTTGATCAAGGCAACGCTCGGGCAGTTTTTTCCCGTGTTCGGCGACGGGACAACTCCGATGGCGATCGCTTCGGCGTCTGTCCTGCTGTGGGGAGTGCACATTTTGCTGCTGCGCGGCATCAAGAGCGCAGCCACGCTCAATACGATTGCGACCTACACAAAGATCATCCCGATTTTGCTGTTCATTGGCACTGCCGTCATTGCTTTTAATGGCGATCTGTTCGCCGTTAATTTCCACGGAACGGAGCAGTCGGATGCGTCGAGTGTGTCTTCTCAGGTTCGCGGCACGATGCTGCTGACCGTGTTCGTTTTCGTCGGAATTGAAGGCGCGAGCGTCTACTCCCGCTACGCTCGGCGTCGTGCCGACGTCGGATTCGCAACCCTCGCCGGGTTTCTGACGGTGCTCGGCCTACTCGTTCTCGTGACGCTCTTGTCCTACGGCGTGTTGCCGAGGGCTGAACTGGCCGATCTTCCGACGCCATCCATGGCTGGCGTGATGGAAGCGATTGTCGGCCGCTGGGGCGGCGTATTCATCAGCCTGGCGCTCCTGATCTCGGTTCTCGGCAACTACCTATCTTGGTCACTGCTGGCGGCCGAGATCCTGCATTCAGCGGCGATCCACCGCACCATGCCTTCCTTTCTTGCCAGGGTGAATGCGCACAAGGTCCCTGCCGGCGCGCTCTGGCTCACAAATTGCGTCATCCAGATCTTTCTGCTGGTCGCCTGGTTTGCGGAGTACGCGTTCACACTCGCGTTGAAGATGACGAGCGCGATGACGCTGATCCCGTATTTCTTTGTTGCGGCGTACGGCTTAAAGCTTGCCTGGTCGGGCGATACCTACCGCGCGGGCGAGCGCGCTCGCACCACCGACTGGATCCGATCGGCTATCGCAACGATCTATGCAGCTGGCATGATCTACGCCGGCGGACCGAAATTTCTCTTGCTGTCGTCCATCCTCTATGTACCCGGCACTCTGCTGTTCCTGCTTGCAAAACGCGAGCGCAAGGAAGCGATCTTCAGGCCATTCGAAGCTATGCTTTTTGCAGCGATCACGATTGCCGCGTGCGCCGGCGTTTACGCACTCGCAATCGGAGTCATATCGATTTGATTCTTTGTCCCTAGTTGCATGGAGGCGAATATGAGCACACGGGCCATCTGTGGCGCCTTGATCATGTGCGGATCGGTGGCGGTCTGCGCCTTTCCAACCGTGTCGCTGGCCCAGTTGACTGAGACCGGCGTCTCTGCCCAAAGCGGCGCCGGCGCGTCGCCACCGGAGAAGACAGCTCCCAACACCAATACGAACCCGACGAAGCACCGCTACTGGCGTCATCGCGGAGGAAAGCATCCGCACTTTGGCAGCCGGCGCGTCCGGACCTAGGTGCCACAGGCGACGGCGATTGAACCGATACCATGAAAGAGTCCAGAACAGCACCGGAGAGACTCTGCGGGATCGCTCCACGCGATGACTCCGCCGTCGTGCCGGAGAACGGCACACGGCGCGGCATTCTCGCAACCGGGCTCGGCCTGGTGGCCGCCTGCGTCTTGCTGTTTCTGGTGTGGCAGACAGTCTCCAGTCTCCTGCTGATCTTTGCAGGCGTGTTGTTCGCCGCGTTTCTGGATGCTTGCGCAAGAGCCCTGGCGGCCGTCCTCCCGCTCAATCGCGCCTCGCGGCTGACGCTGGTTCTGTTGCTGTTCTCCGCTCTGTCGGGATTTGGACTGATCTGGGGCGCGGGCAAGCTGCCGGAGCAGACGCGCCTCTTGCTGAAGGTCATGGACAACCAGCTCGACATCCTGCAGGAGCATCTTCTGTCATATGGCGTGGATCTGCTCGGTCCGGAATGGGGCCGCGACTTTGCGCAGTGGCTGTTCTCGGATCAAGGCCGGCTTCTCAGCCATGCTCAGTTCCTGCTTGGCGGAGCGTCGAGCCTTCTGACCGGTGTCCTGGTGGTCCTGTTCCTCGGGATCCTCTTTGGTCTAGACCCAACCAGCCACCGTGAAAGCCTGATCATGCTGGTGAAGCCCGCCCAGCGCCAGCGGACGAGAACGGTCATGGACGAGATGGGCAATGTCATGCGGCTGTGGCTCGTCGGGCAGTTCATCCGCGTCGTACTCATGACGTTGTGGGTCTGGGCCGCGCTCTATCTCATCGGGCTGCCCGGCCCCTTCGTGCTCGGACTGCAGGCGGGCCTTTCGAATTTCATCCCCTATGTCGGACCGATCGTAGCCGGAATACCGATCGCACTGGTCGCAATGCCGCTCGGCAGTTCCGTGCTGATCTGGGCCGTCCTCATTTACTCGATCATCCAGTCGGTCGAAGGCTATTTGATCGGTCCGCTGATCCAGCGTCAGGCCGTCGAGATCCCTCCTGCCTGGACGTTGGTCGCCATCGTCCTGCTCGGTGCGCTGTTCGGCGTCCTCGGCATCGCGCTCGCCATGCCCCTGGTGGCGATCGGCCGTGTCGCAATCATCCGATTCTATGTCGAGGACTACCTCGGCGACGAGTTCAAGCAGACGTTCAACAGCGGTGAATCGTGAGTGAGGAGCCTATGAACCAGAGCGGTGCGCCACGGCAGGAGGGTACCGATCCTCCCTCGCCTCAATCGACAATGGCTCAATTCCTGTGGCAGCAGCTTCCTTATGTCGTGGCGCTGGTGCTTGCCATCGCGGGCGTTGCCTATACCAGCGTTTCCCGCCAACCTCTCGTCGGCTACTGGGAATTCCTGGCGCTTGCCATCTGCATCGTGTGCGTCGTCACCAAATGGCCGGAAACCCAAGGCAAGGAGGCCCGGCTCCGCTTGATCTGGACCCAGGCGCTGCATTGGGTCGCCGTGCTGGTCACGATGAACATCATTCTGGTCTCGGGCGTCCAGCAATTGCTTCCGACCCCGGCGACCGGCCTTGTCCTGCTGACTTTGCTTGCGCTCGGCACGTTCCTCGCTGGCGTCAGCCTTCTATCGCTGCAGATCTCTTTCCTCGGCCTTGCCATGGGCATTGCCGTCCCGGCGATATCCTGGCTGAAGCAGTCAGTCTTTTTCTTCCTGCTGGGCGCAGTGCTGCTGATTGGACTCGGCATCACATTCTGGCTCCGCCAGGACAGCCGACCGAGGAGCGCGCCCTCCGATACCAACAGTCAAGTGGAGGCCTGCGAATGATACGACTTGTTGCAGTCTTCGGCGCATCCGCACTGCTGTGCGCCGCCACCCCACCTGCGCGCGCCGAGACGTTTAGGGTCGGCCGGCTCCTGTGCTTCAGCAACCCGCGCGTCGGGCTTGTGCTCGGATCGGTGCAGTCGTTGCGCTGCACATTCTTTGCGAGAAATCCGCCGAGGCAGTTCATCTATGAGGGACGAATCCGGCGTGTCGGCCTTGATATCGGCGTGACCAGCGCAGGCACCTTGTCTTGGGCCGTGCTCGCCAAAAACTCGCGGATCGGATCCGCCACCTTGCGCGGCAACTATGTCGGCGCGAGCGGCAGCTTTGCGTTCGGCCCCGGGCTCGGCGCGAACGTCCTGATCGGTGGCTCGCGACGGAGCGTGATGTTGCAACCCCTGTCGATCGAGCGATCGATCGGGATCAACCTGGCCGCCGGCGTCACTAACCTGACGCTGGGTCCGCGCGGCCAGCGATAGCTTGCAAAGGCGATCGAGCACACAATCGCTCCGCTCGTGGCCCACGAGAACATTCCCGCCCCATCGCTCAGGGTTTCGTCGGATGTCGATAGCGGAGGTTCGACGCTAGCGTCCCAAGCGTGCCGACGATCACGCAGACCAGGAGGATGGGATGACAGTTTATGATGACCGCTCCGATATCGAGACTTTGGGCGCCCCTCCGCTGTGGGTCTGTGCCCTTCTCGGAATCGTGATGATCGCCGCCGGTTTCGCAGCTCTCAGCGACGTGGCGTTCGCAACCATCATCAGCGTCAAGTTCATCGGGCTGATGGCCATCGCGGCCGGGGCGTTCGAGATCATCCATGCATTCTGGACCAAGGGATGGGGTGGGTTCCTATGGCAGATCCTGCTCGGCGCGCTCTACGCCGCCTTCGGCCTTGTGCTGCTTACCCAGCCCGCCTCGGGTGCCCTGATCCTCACCTACCTCCTCGGCGCGGTGCTGTTCGCCTCAGGCGTCATTCGATGCGTGCTGAGCTTCGCCCATTGGCGGCAGAACGGATGGATGATGCTGATCTCGGGCATTTTTGGGCTGCTCGCCGGCGTGCTGATTCTATTCGGCTTTCCGACCATCAGCGTCTGGGCCCTCGGATTTCTGCTTGGCGTCGACCTGATTTCGCACGGCCTCGCCTGGCTGCTTTACGCGCTTCAGGCGGCGCGGCGAACCGCCTAACAAAGGAGAAGAAACATGATGGACACACCGAGCCGTCGGGCTTTCCTTGGCTTTGCTCAGAATGCCGTCGCTGCCGTGGCGATCGGCGCCATCGGGGCTCGTTTCATTGAGGCCGCGGAAGCAATGCCTATTGCTCACGATCTCGGCCGGCCGAGCGAGCAACCAGACCTCCCGACGCAAGCACAATGGGGACCGCCGTCTCGTCGTCGGGGATGGGGTCGGCCGCGCCGGCGTCGCTGGGTGTGCTGGTGGCATCGCGGTCGTCGCCGTTGCGGATGGCGGTGGCGCTAACAACGCGTCCTCGCGCAATCCGCGGTCGACAGATTCGCCGCGACGCCGGCACTAGTCCCAATCAGACGAAGGAGGCAGCCTTGCGCATCACCAATCGATGGGTCGTTGGGACCTTTCTGGCAGCTCTTCTCGTTGCGGCAACCTGGTATTGCGTGGCGGTATGGCAGGCAACGCCGTCCATGCCGCTTTACCGCAACGTCATCCTGGGAGGCGCTGCAATCCTGATGCTGGTCACCGGCTGCGGACTGATCGGGCTGATGTTCTACAGCCGCCGCAAGGGCTACGACGAACCCGCGCGCAGCAATCGCATGCGGCGGGAGTAGCGAGGCGCCGGTGAAGCACTGACCCGGCTCCAGATCCGTTGTAAGGAGCGGACAATGAACTTTGCTAGCGTCTCGATCAGGCTGCTGGGGGCAACTCTCCTGATGGTCACCGCCGGCGGATCGGCCCAAACCCAATCGACTTCGGCCGCGCCACCCGCGGTCGGCATCGTGGAAGCGGGCAAGCGGCCGATCACCGAGAGCACTGAATTTCTCGGGCGGATCGAGGCGATTAATCGGGTCAACCTCGTCGCTCGCGTCACTGCATTTCTGGAACGGCGCCTGTTCGAGGAAGGCGCCGAAATCAGCAAAGGCGATGAGCTCTATCGGCTTGAGCGTGGCCCCTTCGAATCGGATCTCGCATCGAAACAGGCGCAGGTGTCCCAGCTTGAGGCCACACTCGAGAATGCCAAGCTGACGACCGAACGCGCGCGGACCTTGCTCGGAGGCCCTGCCGGGCAACAGTCCACCTACGACGCAGCAATAGCGAGCCAGCGCAGCCTCGAAGCCCAGGTGCGAGCCGCGCAAGCCGGGGTCCAGGCCTCTCAGATCAATCTCGATTACACAGTGATCAGCGCGCCGATCGCCGGCAAGATCGGACGCACGGCGGTGACGGTGGGCAACGTCGTCAGTCCAAGCTCGGGGGTACTGACCAGAATCGTCAGCCAAGACCCGATGTACGTCACCTTTCCCGTGCCGGTGCGTCAGGGACTGGAGCTGCGCGAAAGATACGCGCCGCAAGGCGGTCTGGAAGCCGTGGTCATCAGGCTGCGACTGCCGAACGGGCGAATGTACGAAAAAACCGGCAAGCTGAACTTCGTCGACAATACCATCGCCCAGAGCACTGATACGATCACCGTGCGAGGCGAGATCGCCAATCCGATCCTGCGGGCGCCCTCGGCGGCCGGTGTCTCCGTTCACGAGTTGACCGATGGCGAGTTCGTGACCGTGGTGCTGGAGGGCGTTCAGCCGGTCGAGGTGCTGGTGATCCCTCGCTCGGCCGTGCTCTCCGATCAGCAGGGCAACTATGTTCTCGCTGTCGGCGCCGACAACGAAGCCGAACAGCGTCGCATCCAGCTCGGGCAATCGACCCCGACTGTCGCGGCGGTGATCGCCGGACTTGCGGCCGGCGACAAGGTGATTGTCGAAGGCCTGCAGCGGGTTCGTCCCGGCCAGACGGTGTCGCCAGGACCGGCCAGCGCGCTGATCCTGTCGAGCATGAAAGCCGCCGCAGATGGCACGGCTCCCCAAACCGATTACGGCCCCGCCGGCAAGGCTCGTCCGGCGGATAACAAACCATGATGTCCGCCCTCTTCATCGATCGTCCGCGGCTTTCGATGGTGATCGCGTTCATCATCACGATTGCCGGCGCACTGGCGCTGGCGCAAATCCCGGTGGCGCAATTTCCAGACATCGTGCCGCCACAGGTCACGGTCGCCGGCATCTTCCCGGGCGCGTCCGCCGAGGTTGTAGAGAGTAGTGTCGCCCAGCCGCTGGAGGCGCAGATCATTGGAAGCGACCGCGCACTCTACATGAAATCGACTAGCGCCAATGACGGCAGCTACACACTGACGGTTTCGTTCGCGCTCGGTACCAACCCCGACATCAATACCATCAACGTCAACAACCGCGTGCAGAGTGCTCTGTCGCAATTGCCCACCGAAGTACAGCAGCAGGGCGTGACGGTGCACAAGCGCTCCTCGTCGATCCTGCAGTTCCTCGTACTCTATAGCGGAAATGGCCAACAGGACCCGCTCTTCATCACCAACTATGCAATCATCAACGTGCTTGATGCGATCGCCAGCACGCCAGGGGTCGGCCAGGCGAACCTGTTCGCGAAGATGAACTACTCGATGCGGATCTGGTTTGACACGCAGCGGCTCACCAGCCTCAACCTCACGCCGTCAGACGTCATTGCCGCGATCCGTACGCAGAGCGTCCAGGCCCCGGTCGGCCGCATCGGCGCGCGCCCGATCAGCGACGACCAGCAGTTCCAGTTCAATGTGCAGACCCTGGGCAGGCTCGCCACCGTCGATCAATTCACCCAAATCGTGCTGCGGGCCAATCCGGACGGTTCATCGCTGCTCGTGGGCGACGTTGCCCGCGTCGAGATGGGCGCGCAAAATCTCGACAGCGAAGCGCGGATCGACGGACGTGCGGCCGTGCCGATCGCGATCTATCTGTCACCAGGTGCCAACGCCGTGACCACCGCACAGGCAGTGACAGCGACGATGCAGCGGCTGTCGCAGCATTTTCCCACGGGGCTGAGCTACCTAGTACAATACGATTCAACGAGCTTCGTGCGCGCCACCATCGCGGAAGTGTTGCAGACGCTAGGCGAGGCCTTCGTGCTGGTCGTGATCGTGGTATACCTGTTCCTCGGCAATCTCCGGGCCACCGTGATCCCGGCCGTTGCCGTTCCCGTGAGCCTGGTCGGCACCTTCGCCGTGCTGCTGTTGCTCGGATATTCGGCCAACACGGTGTCCCTGCTCGCCATGGTGCTCGCCATCGGCATCGTGGTGGACGACGCTATCGTGGTCGTTGAGAATGTCGAGCGGGTCATGGAGGACGAGCCCTCGCTTTCTCCCGCCGAGGCCAGCAAGAAGGCTATGACGCAGATCACGGCGCCGATCATCGCGATCACGCTGGTGCTGCTCTCCGTCTTCGTGCCGATCGCTTTCATTCCCGGCATTTCCGGCACGCTGTTTCGCCAGTTTGCGGTGACAATCAGCGCCGCGATGATGATCTCGGCACTGAATGCACTGACGCTGTCGCCGGCGCTGTGCGCTCTGTTCCTGCGCCACACCGGGCCGCGGCGTGGCTTGATCGGTCGTGTGCTTGGCGGCATCGACTGGTTGCGGGACCGCTACAGCAGCGGCGTGCGCCGCTTGGTGCGGAAGGCGGGGCTCTCCCTCTTGCTGATTGCCCTATTCGGCGCCGGAATCTTCGGCATGTCGCTGATCACCCCGACGGGTTTCCTGCCCGAGGAAGATCAGGGAGCCTTCTTCACCTCGGTACAACTGCCAGACGGCGCGTCGGTGGCACGAACCAGCGAAGTCACCCAACAGCTCGAACATATACTGAAGCAGATGCCCGCCGTCGATCACGTCCTTGCCATCATCGGCTTTTCCCTGCTCGACGGCGCATCCGAACCGAACAGCGCACTTGTGGTCACGCGCCTGAAGCCGTTTGCCGATCGCAAGGCTGCAACTGATTCCGCGCAAGGGCTGATCGGGCAAATCTTCGCCGCCGGCGCGCAAATCCGGCAGGCGAATGTCCTGCCGTTCAATCTGCCGCCGATCATCGGGCTCTCCACCGGCGGCGGGTTCGAATACCAACTCCAGGCATTGGAAGGACAGAGCCCAGCCCAAATCTCCGGCGTCACGGGTGCGCTGATCGGCGCTGCCAACGCCGACCCACGGCTCACGCGCGTCTTTTCAACCTTCACTGCGACCAATCCGTCGATCTATCTCGATATCGACCGTCGCAAGTCCCAGACGCTCGGAGTGACAATCAGCGACATCTTCACGGCCCTACAGGCGACGCTCGGCGGCATCTACGTCAACAACTTCAATCGATTTGGCCGCACCTGGCAGGTTAACGTTCAGGGCGAAGCGCTCGATCGCGCCGATATTTCGGACATCTGGCAAATCTACGTGCGCAACGCCAACGGCCAAATGGTGCCGATCAGGTCGCTCGCCGGGATCAAGATCGTGACCGGACCTCAGGTGATCACCCGCTACAACAATTATCGCTCGGTGACGGTGAACGGTAGCCCGGCGCCCGGTGTCTCCTCAGGTACCGCCCTCACAGCGATGGCCGACGTCTCTCATGCCGTACTGCCTGCCGGCTACGGTTTCGACTGGACCGGCACCGCCTATCAGGAGCAACAGGCCGCCGGCCAGACCGGAATTGTGCTCACGCTTGCCGTGCTGTTCGCGTATTTGTTCCTGGTCGCGCTCTATGAGAGCACGATTATCCCGATCCCGGTCCTGTTGTCGGTCCTGGTCGGCGTGCTCGGCTCCTATGTCGGCATCAAGGTCGCTGGCCTCAATCTCGATCTGTACGGTCAGATCGGGCTCGTGGTGCTGATCGCACTCGCCGCCAAAAACGGCATCCTGATCGTCGAGTTTGCGAAGGAGCAGCGTGAGGCGGGCGTGGCGCTCGAGCAAGCCGCGATCCAGGGCGCACATATGCGTTTCCGCGCAGTGATGATGACTTCCGTTGCCTTCATCCTTGGTCTCCTGCCGCTTGTGATTGCGACCGGCGCCGCCGAGCTCAGCCGCAGGGCCGTCGGCACAGCCGTGTTCGCAGGCATGCTTGCGGCGAGCTCTGTTGGGATCTTCGTGGTGCCGATGCTCTACGTGGCGTTTCAGCGCCTGCGCGAGCGGGCAAAGGGGAAGTCCAAAGCAACCCGTGGGCCGACATCACCGATCGATGAGACGGTCTAGGCAATGGCAAGCAATCGAAAAGGCTGGCTGACCGCCCTTCTCGACCGTGGTCCTCGTCGCGGCCGGATATTTCGCCCCAGCCGCTGTCCGCAAAGCGATCAATAGGGCTGAACTTCGAGGCCAGAGCGACCGTTAGGCCCACAGAGCAGGAGGTAACGACATGCTTTCCGAAGTCGTTGTGCGGATGCAAAAAGCCGCGCGCGTGGCGACCATTCTTGCGTCATGCGCCGCTCTCGGTCCTGGGCTGGCGCAGGAGCGCTCTGCCGTGACGGTTTTTGAGAACGTGCGCATTTTCGACGGGAAGAACCAGACCCTCTCAGCTCCGTCGAATGTGCTCATCCGAGGCAACACAATCGAGCGTATTGCGATCGCTCCCATTCCGGTCGATCGTTCCCCGGACACCCGCATTGTAGCAGGCGGCGGACGCGTGCTGATGCCCGGGCTCAGCGACATGCATTGGCATGCGACGATGGTTCGTCCAACCCCTGCTCAATTGCTTTCGAGCGACTTGGGTTACACGATGCTGCTCGCGGGTGCGGAAGCCACTGCTACGCTGATGCGCGGGTTCACCACGGTAAGGGACATGGGCGGTCCAGCTTTCGCGCTGAAGCGCGCCATCGATGAGGGGGTCGTTGCAGGCCCTCGCATCTATCCGTCGGGGGCCGTCATCACAGTCACCGGCGGCCACGGCGACTTCCGTGAGCTCTGGGAGCTGCCGCAAAGTCTCGTCGGAACGAGCCGCGTCGAGCAGCTTGGTGGAAGCATGATCGCAGATAGTCCCGACGAGGTTCGCAAGCGCACGCGCGAACAGCTCATGCAGGGCGCATCGCAGATCAAGCTGACGGCAGGCGGCGGCGTTGCCTCGCCTTTCAGTCCACTCGATGTGACCACCTTCAGTGAAGCTGAACTGCGGGCGGCCGTCGAAACAGCTACCGATTGGGGAACCTATGTGGCGACGCACGCCTATACGCCAAACGCCATTCGCCGCTCCATTGCTGCAGGCGTCAAGGTGATCGAGCATGGTCATTTGATGGATGAGCCGACCGCACGTCTCCTTGCGGAGGAGAAGATCTGGCTGAGCACACAGCCGTTCGTGGACCTTGGCGGCGCAGCCATGCTTCCTGCCGCGCAACAAGCGCAGATGCGCCAAGTGGTTGCGGGCACCGACACTACGTACGGGTTTGTAAAAAAATATAAGATCAAGACGGCGTTCGGGACTGATATTCTCTTCTCCAAGGCGTTGGCCGAGCATCAGGGTCAGGGCATCGTGGATCTCACACGTTGGTTCACTCCAGCGGAAGCATTGGCAATGGCGACTTCGGCAAACGGAGAGTTGCTCGCCCTCTCCGGTGCGCGCAACCCCTATCCCGGCAAGCTCGGAGTAGTCGAAGAAGGCGCGTTGGCGGATCTCCTTCTTGTGGACGGCGATCCCTTGGACGACATTCGCCTCATCGCGGATCCGGAGAAAAAATTCTTGGTCATCATGAAGGATGGCATCATCTATAAGGACGTTGGTCCGAAATGACCCTCTCGTGACTGGGCGGGATGTTTCGCGCGCGCTGCCGGCTTTGCTCGCTCCCGCAATTCACGTCCGCGCAGGTTCAATTGCCGCTGCGGCTTCCCGATCACAAGCCCGCATCGGAAAGAGGGCGAAATGAAGATCGTCAAGAGTCCCGCGCAGATTGTTTGGCGGTACGTGGTATCTCTGTCAGGCGTCGGATTGGCGTTGGGAGCATTGTTCTTCGCAGCCGCACTTACGCCGACGCTCGTCCCAAGAAGCTACTTGATCCAGGGAGCCCTTGCCGGCACCTGCTTTGCGATCGGTTACGAGCTAGGTGTGCTCTGGCGCTGGCTATGGCGCTATCTCGAACTCCCCGAGCCATCGCCCCAAATTCGATCGACGGCCAACATGGCGGTCGCTGTCGGCTGCTTCGTGACGATCATCCTGTCTCTCTGGTGGGCGGCGGAATGGCAGAATTCGATCCGTATCGCCATGAACATGGAGCTGGTTGAAACCGCGCATCCTGCCAAAGTCTCCGCGATCGCGCTCATTACATTTTTCGCGCTGTTTTGGCTGACGCAATCGTTCAAGCTGGCAACCAGTTTTGTCTCCGGCCGCATCCGGCGGTTCATTCCGAGAAAGATCGCGAACTTCGTCGGCCTTCTCGTCGCTGTCCTGCTGATCTGGTCGATCGCCGACAATCTGCTCATCCGTGCCGCCTTCAGCGCGTTGGATTCCTCGTTTCGGGAATTTGATGCCCTGCTTGAATCGGAGCGACCACAGCCAGCGGAAGCCAGCCGAACGGGGAGCGCAGCGTCGCTAGTGAAATGGAATGAGCTCGGCCGTGCTGGACGAGAGTTCGTGGCTTCCGGACCGACCGCCGCCCAGATCGGCGCATTCACCGGCCGTCCTGCCCAGGATCCGCTCCGCGTCTATGTCGGATTGCGCGGCGCAGACACCGCGCGTGGGCGCGCGGAACTGGCGTTGGACGAGCTCAAGCGCCAAGGAGGCTTCGATCGCTCCGTTCTCATCATCATTACTCCGACGGGAACCGGCTGGATCGACCCGGCTGCAATGGATGCGATCGAATATCTCACCGATGGCGACGTTGCCAGCGTTGCCGTGCAGTATTCCTATCTCAACAGTCCCCTGTCCCTGCTGTTTCAACCGGAATACGGGACCGAATCCGCACGCTCCCTGTTTGCCGCCATCTACGGACATTGGACGGCGCTACCGAAGGATCGGCGCCCAAGACTTTACCTGCATGGCCTGAGCCTCGGCGCCATGAATTCGCAAAACTCCGCTGAGCTGTTCGAAACAATCGGCGATCCGATCGCCGGGGCTCTCTGGAGCGGCTCACCCTTCACCAGCCGGATCTGGCGCTCGATCACCGCGAATCGCAATGTTGCCTCTCCCGCCTGGCTGCCCGAATTTCGTGACGGACGTTTCGTGCGGTTTATGAACCAGAACGGGCCGACGGTCGCCCCGGATACGCCATGGGGGCCGATGCGCGTCGTCTTCCTGCAATATGCAAGTGACCCGATTGTGTTCTTTGACTATCGGTATGCCTACCGGCACCCAGCCTGGATGAATGCACCGCGCGGACCGGACGTTTCGCCTGAACTGCGGTGGTATCCGGTCGTGACCATGCTGCAGATCGCCGTTGACATGGGGGTCGCAACCGGCACGCCCTTCGGTTATGGCCATGTCTACGCGCCAGAACACTATGTCGATGCATGGGTTGCCGTGGCCAATCTCCGAAATTGGTCGGCCGAGGCACTTGGAAGACTTAAGAGTCATCTCGGAAGGGCTGCGAACGTCTCTGCCGGCGCCAGCGGCGACAATCCCTACTTCGACAGGGGAGGATAATGGCCGCTCGCGTTGCGCTCAATGCTTCGGCACCGAGAAACAGTCACTCGGCCATCTGCAGCATTTTCCACTTCGACGAGATCAAGTTGACCTCAGCTTTGTCAACGATATCGGCGAGTGCGAGGAATTCTTCGCTGATCGTTCTCTAGCGGGACGGGTCAAGCAAGGTTTGGCCGGCGGCGGCCTGACGTCGGATACGCCGCAGTCGCGGGAAGAAGCGGTGAACGTGTGATCCTCGAGGCCGAAGCACAAGTCATCCGACGCATCTTCCAGGAATACGTGAGTGGCCGAACGCCTCGCGAAATTGCCCACGATTTGAACAAGGAAAGGGTTTCTGCTCCGCGAGGACGCGCATGGAATGCATCAACCATCAACGGCAATCGTGAGAGAGCTGCCGGAATTTTGCAGAACGAGCTCTATGTCGGCCGTCTCGTCTGGAACAAAGTCAGGATGGTGAAAGACCCCGACACGGGAAAGCGACTGTCGCGACCAAATGCAAGGAGCGATTGGCAGGTAGCCGAAGTGCCCCATCTTGCAATTATCGATTCAGAATTGTTCAGGGCTGCTCAGCAGCGCAAACAGGAGCGCAGTTGCACGCATCCGAGTCATCAACGTCGTCCCCGTCGAATGCTGTCTGGCTTGCTCCGCTGCGGTTCATGCGGCTCGGGCATGGCAACGAATGGGCGGGACAAATCGGGGCGTGTTCGCATTCGCTGCTCGACTGCGACCGAGAGCGGCATGTGTCCTGATGCCAAGACTTTCTATTTGGACACCGTCGAAAGTGCGGTTCTCAGCGGACTGAAGGCCGAATTGCGCGCGCCGAAGGTTATTGCGGAGTACGTAAGGACATATCTCGAGGAGCGGAAGCGCCTCACGGCAACATCAAATGCAAAACGGCAACGCCTTGAGCAGCAGCTTGGTCAAATCAACAGGGAAATCGAACGACTGGTAGATGCGATCGCAAAAGGGCACGGCGATCCCTCTGTTCTCGGACCACGGTCGACTGCTTTGGACGCCGAACGAAAGCGGATAATCCAAGCGCTGCAGAACGAACCAACTATCCCAAAAGAAGTCGCGCTGCATCCGGCTGTCCTGAACCGGTATGAGGAACAGCTCAATCGGCTGGAAGACGCATTGGGAAAAAGTGTCGCAACCCGCGACGCGGAGGCCGCAGAAGCCATTCGAGACCTTGTCGATACGGTCACGGTGTTTCGGGATCCAGCCAGATCAGGCGGAGTAACGGTCGAGATAGCCGGGCGCCTAAATGCCCTGCTCGGAGAAGCCGCCTACCCCAACCGAGTAACGGGAGTGTGGGGAAAGGTGGTAGCGGGAGAGGGACTCGAACCCCCGACCCCAGGATTATGATTCCCGTGCTCTAACCAGCTGAGCTACCCCGCCACAGGGTCGCGAGGGCCGAAACATGCCGATCTCGCGAACGCGCGGCATATAAGGAAGGGGGCGGCGGGCTGTCAATCCGCCTTCGCCACGGCTTCGGCGCGACAAGGCGTGGGAGGGTGGAAAAGTTAGAGATTTCGGAGCCGAATTCACCCCTTTTCCGCACCAGACTCGTGGAGAGTCCCCCTCACCCGAAATTCGCGCTTTGCGCGGATTTCGCCTCTCCCCGCGGGCGGGGAGAGGCGAAGGAAGAACGGCCCTATTTCGGCCGCACCGTCGGGTCGCCGCCGGGGCTGCCGGGGGGCGGGATGACGGGCATGGCGCCGTTCGTGCTGGGCGCCGGGGCGTGCATCTCGGGGTCGACGCCGGAGGGCGGGCAGAGCACGCCGTCCGATTTTGCCAATTTGTCGCCGAGCGGTTCCCGGGACTGGCCGGTGGTGGTGCCGTCGGCCGAGCGGTTCGGGCGATCCTGCGGCGTGCAATTGGTCGCGTGCTGCGGGGATGGCGGCGCGGTTTGTTGCGGCGGCGTCGCCGGGGCGGGCGGGGCCTGCGCGATCGCGCTGCCGGAGGCGGCGATCAGGAGGCTGGCCAGAATGATGTTTGATGTGGTGCGCATGGAAGGGAAACGCGCGGGTCAGCCCGCGTGTTCCGCGCCACCGATCACGATTTGAGGTAGCGGATCAGCGAAAAGTGCCCCATCGGCGGCATCGGGCGGCGCTCGGCCAGGGTGACGCCGCCGTGTTTGGCGGCCCAGTCGACCAGGCGGGCCCACGGAAACTCCGGGCGCCAGCCGAGACGGCGGGCCAGCGGGGCAAAGGCAAGCTCGGAGAGTTTTCGCAAACCCTTTTCGGCGCCGATGTGGTTGACCAGAATCAGCTCGCCGCCGGGTTTCAAGACGCGCACGAACTCGTCGAGCGTGCCTTCGGGATCGGGCACCGCGGTGATGACGTATTGCGCAACCACCGCGTCGAAGAAGTTTTCGGGGAAGGCGAGGTTTTTCGCATCCATCACCGAGAGCACTTCGACATTGGAGAGCCGCAAGCTCCGCACGCGCGATTGCGCCTTGCGCAGCATCGGCTCGGAGATGTCGACGCCGCAGATCTTCGTGGTGCGCGCATAATCGGAGAGCGACAGCCCGGTGCCGACGCCGACGTCGAGGATGCGGCCGCCGATGCGGTCGGCCTCGGCGATGGTCGACTGCCTTCCGGCGTCGAACACCTTGCCGAACACGAGATCGTAGACCGGCGCCCAGCGGCCATAGGCCTTCTCGACCCCGGCCCGCGAGATGTCTGCTGCCATGCCCCTGCCCTATATATTTTTCTAGCCGCGGACCGCTTCTGCGAGCGGCCTCGTCGTGCTGCTTGCGGCCTTCGCGGCGGCGCTTTGAATGAAGCCGCCGCCGAGCACGCGGGCCTGGCCGCCAGGTGCGTCGTAGAACACGCAGGCCTGTCCCGGCGAAACGCCCTCTTCGCCGGCGACGAGCTCGACCTCGTAATGGCCGTTCGCGCCGCGCAGCCACGCCGGCTGGGGCGCGCGGGTCGAGCGCACGCGCACGAACATTTCGAGGCCATTGCCGATGGCGCGGTCGATGTCGCCATCGCCGATCCAGTTGACGTCGCGCAACACGATGCGGTGCATCTTCAGCGCCTCGCGCGGGCCGACGACGACGCGGCGGTTGGCGGCCTCCAGCCGCACCACGAACAGCGGCGCGGCGGCTGCGATGCCGAGGCCGCGGCGCTGGCCGATGGTGAAATTGGCGATGCCGTTGTGACGGCCGAGCACGCGGCCGTCGAGATCGACGATGTCGCCGGGGTCCATCGCGTTCGGCCGCAGGCGGGTGATGATGTCGGTGTAGCGGCCGGTGGGCACGAAGCAGATGTCCTGGCTGTCGTGCTTGTCGGCAACCGCGAGACCGAAGCGCCGCGCCAGCTCGCGCGTCTCCGGCTTGGTCATGTCGCCGAGCGGAAAGCGCAGATAATCGAGCTGCTCCTGCGTGGTGGCGAACAGGAAGTAGCTCTGGTCGCGATCGGCGTCGGCGGCACACACCAGCGCGCGCGAGCCGTCGTCGCGGCGGCGCGAGGCGACGTAATGGCCGGTGGCGAGCGCGGTGGCGCCGAGTTCGCGCGCGGTCTTCAAGAGGTCGCGGAACTTGACCGAGCGGTTGCACTCGATGCACGGCACCGGCGTCTCGCCGAGCGCGTAGCTGTCGGCGAAATTGTCGATGACGGATTCGCGAAAGCGATCCTCGTAGTCGAGCACGTAATGGGGAATGCCGAGCTTGGCCGCGACGTCACGGGCGTCGTGGATGTCCTGGCCGGCGCAGCAGGCGCCCTTGCGATGGGTCGCCGCACCATGGTCGTAGAGCTGCAGCGTGATGCCGACGACGTCGTAGCCTTCGGCCTTCAACAGCGCAGCCGTCGTCGAGGAATCGACGCCGCCCGACATGGCAACGACGACCCTGGTATCCTCAGGACGGCCTTCGAGATCCAGACTGTTGAGCATGGGCCTTAAAGCGTTATGGACGGCGGCGTTGGGCGATCCGCTGGGTGCTTCCGGCGGGACAACGGCGACCCGCGGGAACTGAGAGTTCCCGAATGGCGCGGCCTGCCCGGTCGAAAGCGGCTGAGAGCTGTCTCTTTAATATAGGCGGCCTTCCGGTGAAGCAATCACGGGGGCGGCCAGGCTACGGCAATTCTTGCCGGGGAGGCAGAAATGGCGGGGTCGCGGAGGGCCCCGCGGCGGGGCTCAAAATTTCCAAATGATTGATTTTAATAGATAAAACACCTCTGCGCGGGGCTGGCCCGCTCCTTGCTACCTCTCATGGCGAAGATGTTTCAAGGGGTTGCCTGTGGTCGGTCGTACGTCAGATGTCGTGGCAAGCGTGCAAGTCCCAAGCGCGCAGCAAAAGCCTGCCCGGTCGCAAGCGCCGAAAGACAGCTCCGCCAACGATTCCTTTGGCTCGCTGGTGGACAGCAACACCCAGGCGATCAGCGACAGCGCGGCGTCCTCCGCACAGGACACCCCGCGGCGGCCCGATTCGTCGTCCTCCGCCTCGGACAAGAGCCCGCGCGATCGCGCGGCGAGCGACCCGTCCTCGCGGAGCAAGGCCAGCGACGACGCCGACAATTCCGCGTCCGCCAAAAACGACGCCAGGAACGACGCCAAGAGCGACGCCAAGAACGACTCGACCGCTGATGCGGCCAAGGCTGATAGCAAGACCAAGGACAAGCCGAAGGCGTCCGACGCCAAATCGGCAGACAAATCCGACGAGAGCAAGGGGGACAAGGCCGACGGCAGCGATGGCCTCACCGCCGCCGTCGATACCGCCGCCGCCGCGCAGATTGACGCGACGCAAGCGGCCTTGCCCGATCCGAACGCACTCGTGGTCGCCGTGCCGGTCGACCCGAACGCGGCTGCGAACCAGGCCGCCGGACCCGCCTCCTCGCCGCTGATGATTGCCGCCGCCGGCATCGCCGCCAGCGCATCCATCGCGGCGCAGATCGCCGGCACCAAGACCGATACCGCGACGCCGGGCGACAAGAGCGCCAAGACCGCAAGCGCCAAGGTCGATGCCGACACTTCGGCGACGCTGGCCGATGCAGCGACCGGCACGACCGGCACAACCGATTCGACCGCGACCGACGCCAAGACCAACGGCGGCCTGATCGCCGCCGTCGACCAGGGCACGCCAAAAACCTCGTTCAAGGCCGCAGCCATTGCGCAAGGCGCGAGCGACGTCTCCAATATCGGCCAGGACACCGGCAAGACGAACACCGCGCAGACCCCAGCGACGGCAGCGTCCGCCACCGCGGCGCATCCGCAAGCCGACAAGCCGCCGATCGACGCGAACGCGGCCGACACCAAGGCCGGGACGTCCGACCGCACCGCCGATGCCGCACCGGCGACGGCAACACCGCATGCCCATGCGGGCACGCAGGCCGCTATCCCCACCACCGACACCAGCGCGCAGGCGGCCTCCGCCATTCAAGCGCCGCTGACCAATACGAGTTCGGCCGCGGCCGCTTCGACCGCGACGCTCACGGCGACCGCGGCGAATGCCAATGCCATACCGATCAGCGGCGTGCCGATCGAAATTGCCGCCGCCGCACGCGCGGGCAAGACCCGGTTCGACATCAGCCTCGATCCGCTCGACCTCGGCCGCATCGACGTCCGTATCAATGTCGACCGCAACGGCCAGGTCACCTCGCATCTCACCGTCGAGAAGCCGGAGACGCTGCAGATGCTGCGGCAGGACGCGCCGCAATTGCAGCGCGCGCTCGACGATGCCGGCCTCAAGACCGGCAGCAACGGGCTGTCCTTCAGCCTGCGCGACCAGAACTCGTCGGGCCAGAACTCCGGCCAGAACAACGACAATGGCGGCAATGCCCGCCGGCTGATCGTCAGCGACGAGGACGCAGTTCCCGCGACCCCGGTCGGGCGCAGCTACGGCCGCATGCTCGGATCGAGCAGCGGCGTCGATATCAGAGTGTGAGGAGTATTCGATCATGACCACCACGAATGCCGCCACCGCCCCCTCCGTCGTCTCCGGCACGACCGACCTGCCGAAATCCTCGTCGAACCCAAGCCTGGGCTCGAGCACCGGCGCGACGCTCGCCGGCAACTTCCAGACCTTCCTGACGCTGCTGACGACGCAGCTGCAGAACCAGAACCCGCTCGATCCGCTCGACACCAACCAGTTCACGCAGCAGCTGGTGCAGTTCGCCGGCGTCGAGCAGCAGCTCAAGACCAACGATTCGCTGTCCCAGCTCGTCACCCTGCAACAGACCACGCAGGCGACCCAGGCGCTCGGCTTCGTCGGCAAGACCGCCCTGGTCGACGGCACGACCGCAAGCATGACGAACTCGTCGGCAACCTGGCATCTCAACGTGCCCAGCGACGCCACCGTCGACATCACCGTCGCCAATGCCAGCGGCCAGACCGTGTTCACCGGCAAATACACCGCCGGCGCGGGCACCGACGTTCCGTTCACCTGGAACGGTCAGGGCAATGACGGCACGCAATGGCCTGACGGCAAGTACACGATCTCGGCCACGGGCAAGGATGTCGCCAACAACAATGTCGGCATTGCCGCGCAGGTGCAGGGCACGGTCTCATCCGTCGATCTCACCCAGTCGCCGCCGCTGCTGACCATCGACGGCGCCAGCTACACCCTGAGCCAGGTCAAGAGCATCATCGCGACGGCTAGTAATTAAAGGCTGCGCGCGAACCACACATTCCATGTCGTCCTGGCGAAAGCCAGGACCCATTGCCACCGAAAGTCGTTTTGGTTCGAGGGAGTAACCCCGAGTCGTCGTAGCGACTACTCCCTGGGGTAATTGGTCCCGGCCTTCGCCGGGACGACAGTTGAGGGCCTCGCAGCGCCGCGCGCAGGCCTCGTTCGTTTAGTAAAGTATTTACGAACACCCCCTCGGCCCGCCTGGACGCACCGTCCCGCCGGTCGAGACGGCTGCGTTCCAGCCATTTTCAACGAGAATTGTATTGAAGCCTTAGGCTTAGCGGATTTTTAAGCCGGCGGGCGTAGGGTTCCTGAGTGAGTTCAGTGGTTGAGAGTTTGTGAGTACGCCATGACAGAACCCCATCGCCCGAGGGTAAAATACGTCATCGGGCCGGACGGTAGTCCGTTGACGATTGCGGATCTGCCTGCACCCGGCACCAAACGCTGGGTCATCCGCCGCAAGGCCGAGGTCGTCGCCGCAGTCCGTGGCGGTCTTCTCTCCCTCGAGGAGGCCTGCAGCCGTTATACCCTGACGGTTGACGAATTCCTCTCCTGGCAGTTTTCGATCGACCAGCATGGTCTGGCGGGACTTCGCACCACCCGTATCCAGCAATATCGCCAGTAGGCAATCCGGAAATCTGCGGCTTTTGACGAAAATCGGCCTCGCCTTGCGAGGCCGATTTTTTTCATGCTTCGTTTTGGCGCTACTTTTGTCGCAGCTCTTAACCTTCGTTAACCATATCGAAACCATCACCTAGGCAATAATTGCCCAGTCGGCCTTTCCTGTGAAAGCAGCCGAATCTGTCGGGGCGGTTGCTTGCAAGGTCTTGCGGACTTTCTGAAGGGTATTGGAGCCGCCCGGTTCGGGGCGATGATCGCGGTCACCGCCGCGCTCGTCGGCTTCTTTGCGTTCGTCATCATGCGCGTCACCACGCCGCAGATGACGACGCTGTTCACCGACCTCAGCGTCGAGGACTCCTCGGGCATCATCAAGGACCTGGAGCGCCAGGGCATCCAGTTCGAGCTGCGCAACGAGGGCACCATCATCATGGTGCCCAAGGACAAGGTCACCCGCCTGCGGATGAAGCTCGCCGAGGGCGGCCTGCCCAAGGGCGGCGGCGTCGGCTACGAGGTGTTCGACAAGTCGGATGCGCTCGGCACCACCTCTTTCGTCCAGAACATCAACCATCTCCGCGCGCTGGAAGGCGAGCTCGCCCGCACGATCCGCGCCATCGACCGCATCCAGGCCGCCCGCGTCCATTTGGTGCTGCCCGAGCGCCCGCTGTTCTCGCGCGAGGCGCCGGAGCCGTCGGCCTCGATCGTGGTTCGGGTCCGCGGCGCGCTGGAAGCCCAGCAGATCCGCGCCATCCGCCACCTCGTGGCCTCGGCCGTGAACGGGCTGAAGCCGCAGCGGGTCTCGATCGTCGACGAGACCGGGCAGCTGCTCGCCGACGGCGCCCAGACCGATCCGGAGCAGGCGATGGGCGACGAGCGCCGCACCGCCTTCGAGAAGCGGATGCGCAAGCAGGTCGAGGACATCGTCTCCTCCGTGGTGGGGACGGGACGCGCCCGGGTCCAGCTCTCCGCCGATTTCGACTTCAACAAGATCACCCAGACTTCGGACAAGTACGACCCCGAAGGCCGCGTGCTGCGCTCGAGCCAGACCCGCGAAGAGCAGAGCATGACCGCCGACAACAACGGCCAGGTCACCGTCAACAACGAGTTGCCGGGCAACCAGCAGAACGGCGGCGTTGCGGCCAAGGACCAGAGCAAGAAGAGCGAAGAGACCAACAATTACGAGATCTCCCGCACCACCAAGACCGAGGTGACCGAGGCCGGCCGGGTCAACCGCATCTCGGTCGCGGTGCTGGTCGACGGCATCTACTCCAAGAACGAGAAGGGCGATCTGGCCTACCAGGACCGCACCAAGGAGCAGCTCGACCGCATCGCCACGCTGGTGCGATCGGCGATCGGCTTCGACCAGAAGCGCGGCGACCAGGTCGAGGTCGTCAATCTGCGCTTTGCCGACGCCCCCTCCACCACCCCGATCGCGGAGCCGAGCGGCTTGCTCGGCATGCTCCAGTTCACCAAGGACGACGTCATGTACTTCGTCGAGCTTGGCGTGATGATGCTGCTCGGTTTGGTCGTGCTGTTCCTGGTCATCCGGCCGCTGGTCAAGCGCATCCTGGCATCGGATGAAGTCGCGGCCGCCATCTCCGGCGTCCTCACCGGTCCGGCGAGCGACGAGGCCGCGCCCGCCAGCCAGCCGCTCCTGCCGAGCGGCGCTGCGAGCGCGATCGACGTCGCCACCGTCCAGGGCCAGGTCCATGCCCAATCCGTCCATCGCGTCGGCGAACTCGCCGAGCGCAATCCCAACGAGACCGTCGCCATCATCCGCCAATGGCTGACCGAACCCACGAAATAATCGAGAAGTGATCTGATATGGCCGCCGCCCTGCAAAACGCCAATTCCAACGACATCACCAGTGTGATCTCCACACTCGGTCAGCGTGCCGGCAGCCGCGGGGGCGCGAAGACCGAAGCGGTGGCGGGGCCGAAGCGCGCCGCGATCCTGATGCTGGCGCTCGGCGAGCAATATGGCGGCAAGATCTGGGGCTTGCTCGACGACGACGAGGTACGGCAGCTCTCGCTGGAAATGTCGACGCTCGGCACCGTCGAGGTCGATACCGTGGAGGACATGCTGCTCGAATTCGTCTCGCGGATGTCGGCCTCCGGCGCGCTGATGGGCAATTTCGACGCCACCGAGCGGCTGCTCCAGCAATATTTGGCCCCCGAGCGCGTCAACGGTATCATGGACGAAATCCGCGGCCCGGCCGGCCGTAACATGTGGGAGAAGCTCTCCAACGTGCAGGAAGAGGTGCTCGCCAACTACCTCAAGAATGAATATCCGCAGACCATCGCGGTCGTGCTGTCGAAGTTGAAGCCGGAACACGCCGCGCGCGTGCTCGGCATCTTCCCAGAGGATCTGGCGCTCGACGTCGTCAACCGCATGCTGAAGATGGAGGCGGTGCAGAAGGAGGTGATCGAGAGCGTGGAGAAGACGCTGCGCACCGAATTCATGTCCAATTTGTCACAGACCCGCCGACGCGACGCCCATGAGGTGATGGCGGAAATCTTCAACAATTTCGACCGCCAGACCGAAACCCGCTTCATCACCTCGCTGGAAGAGGACAACCGCGAATCGGCCGAGCGCATCAAGGCGCTGATGTTCACCTTCGACGACCTCGTGAAGCTGGATTCCGGCTCCGCGCAGACCCTGATGCGCAACGTCGACAAGGACAAGCTCGGCGTCGCGCTCAAGAGCGCCAACGAGGACGTCCGCAACTTCTTCTTCGGCAACATGTCCTCGCGTGCAGCCAAAATGCTCCAGGACGACATGGCGGCGATGGGCCCGGTCCGCCTGCGCGACGTCGACGAGGCCCAGGCGCTGCTGGTCAACCTCGCCAAGGATCTCGCCGCCAAGGGCGAGATCATGCTGACCAAGAACCGCGCCGACGACGAGCTGGTGTACTGATGGCCGCTCCGGCAAAATTCCTGTTCGACAACGACTTCGCGGCGCCCGACCGGACGCGCGAGAAGGCCGCAACCGCGGCCGAGATCGCCCAGAAGGTCGCGGAAGCCGAGGCGCGCGCCTATCAGGACGGCTTCGCCGCCGGCCAGCGCGAGGCCAAGGCCGAGAGCGACCGCCGTGTCGCGCTCGCCATGGAAGAGATCAACATCGCCATCCGGGGCATCGCTTCGGGCATCGGCAACATCGAATCCAAGATGGAGACCGAGGCGGTCGACGTCGCGGTCGCGGTGGCGCGCAAGCTGTGCGCCGATCTGGTCGCCGCCGAGCCGCTCGGCGAGATCGTCGCGCTGGTCAAGGACTGCTTCTCGCATCTGGTCGCGACGCCGCATCTCGTCGTCCGCATCAACGACGCACTCTACGATGCCGCGCGCGAGAACATCGAACGGCTGGCCAGGCAGAACGGCTTCGAAGGCCGGCTGGTGATTCTGGCCGAGCCCGAGATTGCCACCGGCGACTGCCGGATCGAATGGGCCGATGGCGGCGTCGTGCTGGAGCGCGCCGCCATCGCGGCCAAGATCGACGAAATGGTGGGGCGCTACGTTGCGTCCCGCAGGGGGAGTTAAACCATGAGCGACACTGACGGACAGGTCCCGCTGCCCGATCTCAACGGCCCGATGCCGCCTACCGGCACCGACGTCGGCTACAACGAGGACGAATACGCGACGCGCGCCGCCGCCGACCTCGAGGCCGTGTTCGACGTGCCGGTGCAGGTCTCGGCCGTGCTCGGCCGCTCCAAGATGGACGTCAGCGAGCTGTTGAAGCTCGGACCCGGGACCGTGCTCGAGCTCGACCGGCGCGTCGGCGAGGCCATCGACATCTACGTCAACAACAAGCTGGTCGCCCGCGGCGAAGTCGTCCTGGTGGAGGACAAGCTCGGCGTGACCATGACTGAAATCATCAAGACTGAACGCGCCTAAAGCGACGACGCGCGGCAGCGCGACAAGACGGACAGGAGACTGACATGCGGCTTCTCATCGTTGGCACATTGAAGGGCCAGCTCACCACCGCCACCAAGATCGCGATGGCGAACGGCGCCACCGTGACCCACGCCGAGGATAACGAACAGGCGATGCGCGTGCTGCGCGGCGGCAAGGGCGCCGACCTGCTGCTCGTGGACGTCGCCCTCGACATCCGCGACCTCGTGATGCGTCTGGAGGCCGAGCACATCCACGCCCCGATCGTCGCCTGCGGCATCACCAACGACGCCCGCGCCGCGGTTGCCGCAATCCATGCCGGCGCCAAGGAATACATCCCGCTGCCGCCGGACCCGGAACTGATCGCGGCGGTGCTGGCTGCCGTCGCCAACGATTCCCGCGAGCTGGTCTATCGCGACGAGGCGATGGCCAAGGTGATCAAGCTCGCGCAGCAGATCGCGGGCTCGGACGCCTCGGTGATGATCACCGGCGAGTCCGGGACAGGCAAGGAAGTGCTGGCCCGCTACGTCCACACCCGCTCGGCACGTGCCAAGCGCCCGTTCATCTCGATCAACTGCGCCGCGATCCCCGAGCATCTGCTGGAGTCCGAGCTGTTCGGCCACGAGAAGGGCGCCTTCACCGGCGCGATCGCCCGCCGTATCGGCAAGTTCGAGGAGGCAACCGGCGGCACGCTGCTGCTCGACGAAATCTCGGAGATGGACGTCCGCCTGCAATCGAAACTGCTCCGCGCCATCCAGGAGCGCGTGATCGACCGTGTCGGCGGCACCAAGCCCGTCCCGGTGGACATCCGCATCATCGCGACCTCGAACCGCAACCTGGTCGAGGCCGTGCGCGAGGGCACGTTCCGCGAGGACCTCTTGTTCCGGCTCAACGTCGTGAATCTGAAGATCCCGCCCCTGCGCGACCGTCCCGCCGACATTCTCGAGCTCGCCCAGCACTTCGTGAAGAAATACGCCGAAGCCAACGGCGTGCCGGTGCGGCCGATCTCGGCGGAAGCGCGCCGCGTGCTCTCCACCAACCGCTGGCAGGGCAACGTCCGCGAACTCGAAAACACCATGCACCGTTCGGTGCTGATGGCGCAGGGCGACGAGATCGGCGCCGATGCGATCCTCACGCCCGACGGCGACCGCCTCGACCTCGCCAAGACCGTGCCGGCCGTGGCCCATGCCACCATGGCCGCCGAGCAGGTGACGCGGGCCCTGGTCGGCCGCACCGTCGCCGATGTGGAACGCGACCTGATCCTGGAGACGCTGAAGCACTGCCTCGGCAACCGGACCCATGCCGCCAATATCCTGGGCATCTCAATCCGTACGCTGCGCAACAAGCTCAACGAATATTCCGACGGCGGCATTCCGATCACGCCAGCGGGAACGCCGGGTGAATATCCGCGCATGCCGATGGTGGGAGCGTAGGCGCTCTACGCTGACTGAGAGAAACGAATGCCCGGGCTGGTCCCGGGCATTTTTCTTTGAGAAGAACGCAAAACAGTCACCACAATCCGTGGCTTCCGCGAAAGTCAGGATCCATTACTCAGTGCGAACGGTAAGCCACGCCGACCCATTCGGAGCTGCTCTTCCGCCGCGTGAAGCAGTTCACAATCAAACCACAACAAGATGGTTAGAGTCCTGGAGCCGCGCGACGTGATGTCGGGCAGAGCCGCATTGGTCTCGCGAAACGTCCTTTACATCGAAAGGGCATCCCATGAAGAACTCGTCGTGGACCACCTTCCGCCTCTCTTTGATTGTAACGCTGATCGCGGCCTCGGCGCCGCTTGCGCGCGCCGATGTGATTATGGATTGGAATGCAAAGGCCGACGCGATCGCCACTGAAAAGCAAATCCTTCCAGCGCCCCACAGCCGTGCCCTATCCATGATGCACGTCGCGATGTTCGAGGCGGTCAACGCGATCGATCGCCGGTACGCGCCTTACAAGCTTGCCCTATCCGCGGATCGTTCGACGTCGCGGGAAGCTGCGGCCGCAGTTGCGGCTCACGACGTGCTGCTGTCGCTCTATCCGGACCTCAAGCCGGAGCTGGATGCGGCGCTGACGAGTTCTCTGGTGCCGATCGCCGACGGCGAGTCCAAGATCGCGGGCATCGGCCTCGGCAAGGAGGCCGCGATGCAGATCATCGCACTTCGTGCCAACGATGGTAGCGCCGCCCTTGAAACTTACCGGCCCCTGACGACGGCGGGTGCCTACGTTCCGACGACCGTCCCGCTGTTCTCGATCGCGGGCGCGACGACGCCCTGGGTCATGACGTCCGGATCTCAGTATCGCCCCGGCCCGCCGCCGGCGCTTGGTTCAGAGGTGTGGACCCGGGACGTCAACGAAATCCGTGAGGTCGGCAGCCGAACGAGTGCGACCCGGACGCCCGAGCAAACCACGGTCGGTCGATTCTGGTTCTTTGTCGGTGCCCGCACCTACAATCCGATCGTGAGGCAGGCGGCAACGGCCAAGGGCATGGATCTCGTCGACTGCGCCCGACTGTACGCGCTGACGTCAATTGCCGGCAACGACGCCTTCGTCGCCGTTTTCGACGCGAAGTACCACTACAATTTCTGGCGGCCGATCACGGCCATACGCAACGCCGACCTGACGTCGAACGCAGCGACGCCTCGCGACGCATCCTGGCTGCCGCTGGGGGACACGCCGATGCATCCGGAATATCCCTGTGCTCACTGCATTACGTCGGCAGCGATTTCGACCGTGCTCCAGACCATCGTTGGAGATTTCGGCGAGTTCTCGGTGACCAGCCCCACGGCACCAGGCGTCACCCGCAAATGGACGCGGCTCCAGGACTATAGCGACGAAGTCTCCAACGCCCGTATCTGGGCCGGCTTTCACTATCGGTTCTCGACCGAGATCGGCAAGGAGATGGGCCGGAAGATCGGCGCGCTGACCGTCGCCACGCAGCTTCGCGGTGTGGAAGCGATGGCGGAGCCGAGCCGTTAGCCGGTTGCCACACGCTCAACTTCGTTCTGGCGAAAGCCGGGACGATATGGGAGGCACGGTGCGTCCAATGCCGTGGACCGGCGACATGGCCGCACCGCGTTCTCCGACTAGGTCACACCGGCGCCAGGCCCTATAACCCCGCGTGAGAACCACGCGAGGGTCAACATGTCTCAAGCTCAAATCACGGACTGGCTGGCGACGCAGCGGCAGGCGATGATCGACCTGCTGCGCGATGTCGTGAACATCGATTCCGGATCCTATGACAAGGAAGGCGTCGATGCGGTCGGGGCGCGGTTCGAGCGGCATTTTGCCGAGCACGGCATTCCGTTCCGGCGCGAAAGCCACGGTACTTTCGGCGATGCGATCCACGCCGAGGTGGCAAAGCCCGGCAGCAACGAGAAGCCGGTGCTGTTGATGGGACATCGCGACACCGTGTTCGGCAAGGGCGAGGCCGGACGGCGTCCGTTCACGATTCAAGACAAGCGCGCCTATGGTCCCGGCGTTGCGGACATGAAGTCCGGCGTCGTCATGAACATATTCGTGGCAACCGCCTTCCACAAATTCGGCGGCAATCCGCACCCGATCAAGCTGCTGATCACCTCGGACGAGGAGATCGGCTCGCCCTCCTCGCGGCCGGTGATCGAGCGCGAAGGACGCGCCGCGCGCGCCGTGTTCAATTCCGAGCCGGGCCGTCCGACCGGCAATATCGTCACCGGCCGCAAGGGCGGCATCTTCATGCATTTCGCCATCACCGGCAAAGCCGCGCATTCCGGCGCCAATTTCGCCGCCGGCGTCAGCGCGATCGGCGAGCTCGCGCACAAGATCGTGCAGATCCACGCGCTGACCGATCTCGAAAAGGGCATCACGCTCAATGTCGGCCTGGTCTCGGGCGGGCAGTCCGTCAACACCACGGCGCCTTACGCGGAAGGGCAGATCGACCTGCGTTATGTCGATCCCGCCGATCGCGCGAGGGTGATGGCCGCGATCGAGACCATCATCGCGACACCTTACGTGCCTGGCACCAGCGCGACGCTGACGGTCAAGGGCGAGTTCGTGCCGGTGGTGCAGAGCGCCGATTCAAAGGCGCTGTTCGAGAACTATCAGGCCGCCGCAAAGCAGGCCGGCCTCACCACGCTTGAAGGCGAATTCTCCGGCGGCTGCGCCGATTCCGGCTTCACCGCCGCGGTCGGAACGCCGACCATCTGCGGCCTCGGCCCCGTCGGCGGGCTCGCGCACACGCCGGAGGAATATCTCGAGCTCGACAGCATCGTGCCGCGCGCGCAGGCGCTGGCGCTGGCGATTTTGCGGGGGTGAAAACAGGTGCCGTAGGGTGGGCAAAGCGTAGCGTGCCCACCAGCTCTTTCGCGGACGCGGAAAGAGGGTGGGCACGGCGCAAGTGCGCCTTTGCCCACCCTACGAGACCGCCCGAATCTCACGAATAGCTCGGCGCATCCGGCCTGCGGAAGATCTGGATGGGGTCGCCCGGCACGATCGGATGGCCGCTGAACATCGCATAGGCATAGAGCGCGAGATAGGCGATCGCGAGCGCGCCGACCGCGTAGAAGGCCCAGGTCGCGACGCGTTTCATCATTGCGCTCCATTGCTGTCCCGGCGGGAGGCTCAGGCAGCGCTTCTAGAGCGATGACGGGGAAAAGGCCAGCCTGCACGGTCTGGGGGCGGCGGCGGTCAAATGCCGCGCCGGACCTGGGTGGGAACGCTGACGTCCGCAAGCCGGAGTGCGTCTTCGTCCTGATCCACCGCCACGTACTGGCCGTGCCAATAGGCCAGCGCAGCATTGCGGGTCGAATTCCTGACGTCTCTGACACGCCCGATGACGATGCCGTGCGAATGGCGCTCGAAGATCTCCTCGACCTCGCAATCGACAGCGGACAATGCGCCAACCAGCAGCGGAACACCGGAGACCGCCGTCACCCATCTGGCGCCCGCGAAACGATCGGCACCCTTGAGCCCGCCCTTGCCGGCAAAGCGCTCGGCGATATCGAGCTGATCGGCCGCGAGGATGTTCACGCCGAAGGCGCCGTGGCGCCGGATCAGCGGGAAGGAGGAGGCGTCGCGGTTGATGCTGACGATCAGCGTCGGCGGATCGACCGAGAACGAGCTGACCGAGGTGACCGTCATGCCGGTGATGTCCTTGCCCCGTCCGGCGGTGATGACGCTGACGCCGCCGGTGAGGTGGCGCATGGCGCCGCGGAAATCGGCGGGCGAAACGGGGATTTCAGTCATGAGATCGCGGGGCACTACATTCATGGCATACTCCCCGAAGCGGGGGTCCCTCTCTATCTAGGTACGATCGTCCGCCGACAAAAGGTGGCTCAGGATCGAGCCTTCGAGGCCCGCGAGCTCGGCCGAGCCACGTTCGCGCGGCCGGGCCGTGTTAACCACAACGTCGTGGGCGATCCGCCCGTCCTCGATCACCAGCACCCGGTCGGCCAGCGCGACCGCCTCGGCGACATCGTGGGTCACCAGGATCGCGGTAAAGCCCTGGTCGCGCCAGACGCGCTCCAGCAACCGCTGCATCGAGATGCGGGTCAACGCGTCCAGCGCACCAAGCGGCTCGTCGAAGGCGAGCACACGGGGACGCGAGACCAGCGCGCGGGCAAGGGCTACGCGCTGCTTCTGGCCACCCGACAGCACCGAGGGCCACTGGTCGCGCTTGTCGGTCAGTCCGACTTCGGTCAGCGCCTTCTCCGCGCGCGAATGCGCGTCGGACGAGGCGCGATCGCGGCCGAGGCCGACCTCGACATTGGAGAGAACGCGGGCCCAAGGCAACAGCCGCGGCTCCTGGAACATCACGCGAATATCCTCGGGCTTCACGGCGTCGCCGAGCGAGATGCTGCCGGCGTCGAACTTCTCCAGACCCGCGATGAGGCGCAGCAGCGTGCTCTTGCCACAGCCGCTCTTGCCCACGATGGCAACGAACTGGCCGGGCGGGATGTGCAGGTCGATGCCGCGCAGCACCTCGTTGTCGCCGTAGGATTTGCGCAGGCCACGGATGCTGAGCGGCAGGCCGCTCGTTTGCACCGGGCGCTCCTCGCGCACCACGCGGGCGTGTGGCGCGAAGTTGGCGCGGGGGGCGAGTTCGGTGTCCGGAAGGGAGGTACGAAGGGCTGTCTGCATGTGATTCCCAGTATGTTTGCTCAGCGTTTCCAATAAGCGGGGTGCCAGGAGAGCGTCAGGCGCTCCAGCACGCGGGAGGCGCTGTCAGCGAGCTTGCCGAGCAGCGCGTAGATCAGGATCGAGAGCACCACGACGTCGATCAGCATGAACTCGCGCGCCTGCATCGCCATGTAGCCGAGGCCCGAGGACGCCGCGATGGTCTCGGCGACGATCAGGGTCAGCCACATGATGCCGAGTGCGAACCGGATGCCGACGAAGATCGAAGGCAGCGCGCCCGGGAAGATCACGCGGCGGAACAGCTCGCCGTCAGTCATGCCGTAGATCCGCCCCATCTCGATCAGCTGCGGGTCGACGGTGCGGATACCGTGCAGCGTGTTGAGGTAGATCGGGAAGAACACGCCGAGCGCGACCAAAAACAGCTTCGCGCTTTCGTCGATGCCGAACCACAAAATGACGAGCGGGATCAGCGCCAGATGCGGCACGTTGCGCACCATCTGCAACGTGGTGTCGGTGAGCTTTGACGATAGCTGTGACAGGCCGTTGGCGAGGCCGAAGGCGAAGCCGATGCTGCCGCCGATCAGGAAGCCGATCGAGGCGCGCCAGAACGAGACCCAGATGTTGCGCACGAGCTCGCCGGACAGCAGCAGCTTCCAGCCCGCAAGCAAGACGTCGCTCGGCGCTGGCAACACCCGCGTCGGCACGAAGCCAGTGACGCTGGCAACCTGCCAGATCGCGATGATGGCGAGCGGCACGATCCACTGGATCAGGCCGTCGACGCGCGGCAGGCGCAAACTGCGCGGGAGTGAAACGCTGTCGATCAGGCTCATGATTGCGACATCTGCTGCTGCGGACGATAATCGCTGCCGACCGTTTCACCAAAAGGGCCACCGTTGAAGTGAAGCCTGGTCACGTTGCTGGGCTGCTCCAGCGAGAGCAGCGGGAACACCAGCTCGGCGAAACGATAGGCTTCCTCCAGATGCGGGTAGCCCGACATGATGAAGGTATCGATGCCAATGTCCTGATACTCCTTGATGCGGGCCGCGACCGTCTGGGCGTCGCCGACCAGCGCCGTGCCGGCGCCGCCACGCACGAGACCGACACCGGCCCACAGGTTCGGGGCGATCTCGAGCCTGTCGCGCTTGCCGCCATGGAGCTGCGCCATGCGCTGCTGGCCGACCGAATCCATCCGCGCAAAGTTCTTCTGCGCGGTCGCGATGGTCTCGTCGCTGACATGCTTGATCAGCTCGGTGGCCGCACGCCAGGCCGCGTCATTGGTGTCGCGGACAATCACGTGGAGCCGGATGCCGAAGGATAGTTTTCGACCACGCGCAGCGGCGACCTCCCTCACCTTCGCGATCTTCTCCGCGACCAAGGCCGGCGGCTCGCCCCAGGTCAGATATTTGTCGACGGTGTCGACGGCGACATCGATGCCGGCATCCGACGAGCCGCCGAAATAGAGCGGCGGACGCGGCGACTGAACCGGAGGAAACAGCAGCTTGCCGCCTTCGACATGAATGTGCTTGCCCTCGACGTTGACGGTCTTGCCGGCGAGCAGCTCGCTATAGACGCTGAGGAACTCGCGGGTCACCTCGTAGCGCTCGTCATGAGCGAGGAAGATGCCGTCGCCCTTGTTCTCGACGGGATCGCCGCCGGTGACGACGTTGACCAGGAGCCGGCCGTTGGTGATGCGGTCGAGCGTCGCGGTCATGCGCGCGGCCACGCTCGGCGATTGCAGGCCGGGCCTGACCGCCACGAGATAGCGCAGCCGCTCGGTGAACGGCGCGACCGAGGAGGCGACGATCCAGGAATCCTCGCAAGACCGCCCGGTCGGCAGCAGCACGCCGAAATAGCCGAGCTGGTCGGCGGCCTGCGCGATCTGGCGCAGATAGTTGAAATTGACCTCGCGGCCGCCGATGCCGGTGCCGAGATAACGGCCGTCGCCGTGGGTCGGCAGGAACCAGAGGATGTTGCTCTTGGATTGGCTCATGAACCTGGCCTCCGCGCCACGTCGGAAATCTTGATGGATTTGGGGATCAGGTTGAGCGCGAAGAACGCGTCCGCAACCTGTTGCTGATCGGCGATGACGGCATCGGTCAGCGGCTTGATGCCGTAGGATTGGCGCTTCAGCGCGACCTCGACCACCGGAACTGACAGGCCGATCGACGGCGCCAGCTGCTCGGCAACCGCGTGGATGTCGCCCTTGGCCCAATCATCGACCGCGCTCAGCTCGGCCAGCACGGCGTCGACAATGTCAGGATTGGCTTCGAGGAATTTCTTCGAGGAAAAATAGAACTGGTAGTTGGCGACGATGTCGGTGCCGTCAGCGAGCGTGCGAGCACCGGTGGCGGCTTCCGCGGCGGCCTGGAACGGGTCCCAGATCACCCAGGCATCGACCGCGCCGCGCTCGAACGCGGCGCGCGCATCAGCTGGCGCCAGAAACACCGGCTCGATCTCGGAATATTTGACGCCGGCTTTCTCCAGCGCCTTGACCAGGAGGTAATGGACATTGGAGCCCTTGTTGAGCGCGACCTTCTTGCCTTTGAGGTCGGCGACCGATTTCAGCGGGCTGTCTTTCGGCACCAGGATCGCCTCGCCCTTCGGCGCCGGCGGCTCGTAGGCGACATACTGGATCGGCGCGCCGGCGGCCTGCGCGAAGATCGGCGGGGCTTCGCCGGTGTTGCCGAAATCGATCGCGCCGACATTGAGCGCTTCGAGCAGCGGCGGACCGGAGGGGAATTCGGTCCACACCACCTTGTAGCCCTCGGCAGCTAACTTCGGCTCCAGCGTGCCCTTGCTCTTGAGCAGCACCAGCTTGCCGTATTTCTGGTAGCCGATGCGGACCACCTTGTCCTGACCGTAGGAGGTGCCGACCGCGGCGGCGACGATACCGATCGACAGCACGATGGCCGCGATCAGACGCTGGATGATACGCCTCATGTTCAAACCCTTTTTAATGGGAAGGCTGGTGGGCACGATCAGGCTGCCGGGTTGCGCCAGACGATGTCGCGGATCACGATCGGCTTCGGGATCAGGCCGAGCTTGTGGAAGCGGTCGGCGACGCCCTGCTGCGTCGTGACGACGTCGTCGGTGACCGGGCCGACCACGAAATTCGCGCGATTGGCGGCGAGGGTCTGGATGTCCAACGGGACGCCGGTGATCGCGGCGAGCGATTTCGCGACCTCGTCGCGGTGCTGTTCGGCCCATTGACCGGCGGCGGTCGTCACATCGATGATCTGTTGCAGGATGGCGCCGTGATTCCTCGCGAAATCGCGGTTGGCGATGAAGAAGGAATTGGTCTTGGTGATTTCGCGCGCATTGATCAGGATGCGGCCGCCCTGCTTGGTCTCGCCGATCGCGAAGTAAGGATCCCAGATCGCCCATGCCTCGATGCTGCCATTAGCAAAGGCCGGCCCGGCATCCGGCGGCGTCAGATAGACCGGCGTGATGTCGGCATAGGTGAGGCCCGCTTTCTCCAGCGTCTGCACCACCATGTTGTGGGCGCTGGAGCCCTTGGTGAAGCCGACGCGCTTGCCCTTCAGGTCAGCGATGCCGCGGATCGGCGAGTCCTTCGGCACCAGAATGCCCTGCCCGTTGGTGATGGGCTGGCCGGCGGCATAGACGATCGCCGCGCCCGCGGCCTGGGCGAACACCGGCGGGGAATCGCCGACCGCGCCGAAATCGACGCTGCCGACATTCATCGCCTCCATCATCGGAGGTCCCGACGAGAACTCGACCCATTTCACGTCGATGCCCAAGGGCGCGAAATGTTTTTCCAGGGCGGCCTGCTGACGCGTGATAACCAGCACGCCGGTCTTCTGGTAGCCGATACGAATTTCCTTCACAGCGCCTTGTGACGCTGCTTGCGCGTTGGCATGCGAAGCGAATGCGGCGACTGCCGCAGTTCCAACGGATAGTTTGAGAAAGTCCCGACGTTGCATCCGACACTCCCGGCCGCGTGCGGCCGTCCCTCATTCGTGTTCGGGAATGATGGTGCGGCTTATCGGAGGTGTCGAGACGCGCGGAAAAATAGCGATGCAAGCACTGCAGGCGTGGCAGAGCGCATGATTAATCTTTCAATCCATTGAGCGAATGCAGGGGATATTTTTCCGCACGCGAATGTGAAAAACGCACGCGCCAGACCGAGAATAAAAAAAATCGCGAAAACAACCCCATGCACAGTAGCCGGGGCGTGCGAAAACAATGACTTACGCCTTATCCGAAATTGCTTTGACTCGTCGGGCAAAACAGGAGCAGGATGGCATCATGGCGGCGTTGCGGATGGACCGGTCCCTGCCGGCCTAATGCAGCCACCTCACCGGCAGATTTTGCAGCCCGCGAAAGGCCCAGCCGCCGATCCGCACCGGTTCGTCGTCGGCGATCTCGAGCCGGCCGGCACGGGCGAACAAGGTCGGCAGTGCGACGTCGGCGATCATGGCGCGCGAGGCCCAGGCACCGGCGCAGAAATGCGGGCCGGCGCCGAACGCGACGCTCTTGGCCGTATCACGCCGCACGTCGAACTGGTCGGCGCGCTCAAAATGCTTCTCGTCGCGGTTGGCGGAGCCGAACATGAGGAACACCCGCTCATCGGTTTCGAACGCGACGTCGCGGATGGTCCACGGCTTTGCGATGCGTCGCGGCGACATGCCGATCGGCGAGATCCAGCGGGCATATTCCTCGAAGGCCTGCAGCCACGTCACCTCGCCCTTGCGCACGAGATCGAGCTGGTCGGGATGGCTCAGCAACGCCCACACCGTGCCGGCGATCGCCTTGCGCGGCTCGTTTTGGCCACCGGAGATCGCGAGTTTCACGTTGGCGCGCACGCTCTCCATCGCCATGCCCGAGGCGAGCAGCACGCCGAGGATGCTCTGGTCGGGATGCTTGCGCATCACCGGCAGGATGTCGTCGATCGCCGCATCGATGCCCGATGTCGCCGCATGGCAACGCGCCTCGACGGCTGCGTCGCCGCTGTAATTGGCGATGCCCTCGATCATGCCCTGTGACCAGGCGTCCATATCCGCAAAGCCGATATTGGTGAGGCCGGTGATCGACTTCAGGCATTCGCCGGAGAACGGCAACGCGAAGTCGCGCATGAAATCGATCCGCCCGGGCTCGATCGCGTCGATGATGCGGTCGGCATGGGCCTGGAACAGCGCGGCCCAGTGGGCCTTCACCGTCTTCGGCGACACCGTCGGAAACATCGCGCGGCGCTCGACCTGGTGCGCCTCGCCATCCTTGCGCATCATGTTGTGGCCCATCAGCCGGTTCATCAGGCCCGCGGGCTGGTGCGAGGAGAACACGTCGATCTGCTTCTCGGAGATCGAGATATCGTCGCGGCTCGTCAGCAGCGTCGAGCCGAGCTGCGGCACGAAGGCGATTGGCGCCTCCTTGCGCATTGTCGCGAGCATCGGGTAGGGGTCGGCCCAGAATGAGGCCGGGTCGATGTCGATGCGCGGCGCGGTGCTCAAGCTTCGCTCCATTGCTGATCACCGCCAACGTTAGCGGCTTCAGGAGGCGCCGTCTGTCCCCAGCGATTGGGACAGCTTCAGTTCAGGCCGCGCGGGCCGGCGAGCAGGCGCAGCACGATCGCAAACAGCTCGCTCTGTGACGAGATGCCGAGCCGCTCATAGGCGCGCTTGCGGTACGTCAGCGTCGAATGCAGGCTGATGCCGAGCGCCTGCGAGATCGCCTCGGAGCTGAAGCCGGAGAGGATGCGCCGGCAAACGTCCTGCTCGCGCGGGGTGAGGCTGGCGAGCGGCGCGCGCGTCGCGAAGAGCGCGGCGAGAGACTGCTCGGTCGTCGCCGCCGAGCCGTGCTGGAAATGGCGCGCCACGCTCGCACTGATGGCGGGTGCGATGGCCTCAAGCCGCGCACGCTGGGCGTCGCTGAAGCGGCCCTGGACGGCGATGCGATAGAAATTGACGTAGAAGCAGGTGTCGTCGACCCAGATCGCGGTCGCGCATTTGTCGACGATGCCGGAATCCACAAAGAACATTTTGCGGTAGCGGGCGCCGTACATGCGCGGCGCGAAGGCGGGCAGCACGAGCGTCGCGCGGCCCTCGCCTTCGAACAGCGCATCGCGGTTGGGATCGGATTGGTGGAACTGCCCGGCATAGGCGGCGCCGAGATCGCCGCCGATCGGGATGTTGCCGGCGTCGAGCAGGCAGTGTGCAGCGCCCGCGCGGCTCAGCGCGAACACCATGCAATGCCCGACCCCGGCCTGCCGGCGCAGTGTATCGATCAGGATATCAGGGAAATCCGGGCGACCGATGGCGAGCACCGCGGGCGTGACATCGCCGGTTGCCGGATTTGCGGGCGTCCCGTGAGGGCGCATCGTTTTCTCCCCATCGCCTTTTGACGAAATTTATCAGCAATGGCCGCGCAGCGGAAGGCGGGTGTCGCCGGATATCTGCCGTAACGTCGCCAAGCCAGGCGGACGAAGGATGACCCCTCAGTCAGCACTTGTCCGCAAAATCTTGTCCATTGCTTTTCCCTTGGCCAGCTCATCGATCAGCTTGTCCAGGTAGCGGATCTCTCGCATCGTCGGCTCTTTGACATCCTCGACCCGGACGCCGCAAACCACGCCTTTGATCAGGGCTCGCGAAGGATTGATCTTGGGGGCTTTCGCAAAGAAGGTTTCGAAGTCCGTCCGCTGTTCCAGTTGGGCTTCCAGCTCCTTCTGACCATAGCCTGTCAACCAGGAGATGACCTGATCGACCTCTGCTTTGGTGCGTCCTTTCTTCTCCGCCTTCGCAACGTAAAGCGGGTAAACGCTTGCGAAGCTGGTGGTGTAGATCCGGTGTTTTGTCATGAGCACTCCGGGATCGCTTGTTGCGGGATGTGACAACACCTTACCCCGCCGCCGCCTTTGCCGGCGCCACGCTGACGGCGAGCTTGCCGTAGCGGTCGGTGAACGCCTCGGTGTCGATTTCCTCGAGCTTGATCTCGCCGCTCATGACGCCTTGCTTCCACGCCGCCTGCGCCGGATCGTTCTGGAATTCCGGCATCACCTCGCGGCCGAACAGCTCCAGCGATTCGCAGATGTGCTCGTGGCTGTTCTTGCCCGCCTGGTTCAGCAGGATGACCTGGTCGATGTGCGAGCCCTGGAACCGCTTCAGCTTCCTGCGGATGGTCTCGGGCGAGCCGATCAAACCGCCGCGCAGCGCGGCCTCCTGCGCCTCCGGATTGTCGCGTTTCCACTTGTTGTACTCGTCCCACATGTTGACGGTGTAGGGCGCCGGACGCTGGCGGTTCTGCGAGGCGCCGTAGAAGCGCAACGCGAACTGGAAGAAGGTGGCGCCGTCGGCACGGGCGCGGGCCTCCTCGTCCGTCTTCGCGCACATGAAGAACGACACCAGCGCCATGTTCGGATTGATCTCGTAGTCGGCGAGCTTGGCGAGACGCTTGGTCATGGCGTTGTAATAGGCGTGCACCCAGGCGTGCGCGGCATCCGCGCTAACGAACTGGAAACCGAGCGCGCCAAAGCCGTGCCGTCCCGCGCGTTCGATGGTCGGCAATTGCGAGCAGGCCATCCACAGCGGCGGATGCGGCTTCTGCACCGGTTTCGGCACGACGTTGCGCAAGGGGATGTCGAAATATTTGCCGTGATGCTCGCTGCCCGCGTCCTTGAACATCGGGAAGATCGCGGCGACGGCTTCCTCGAACACCTCTTTCTTGGTCTCCATGTCGCGGCCGAACGGTGTGAGCTCGGTGATGGATGCGCTCTCGCCCATGCCGAATTCGCAGCGGCCGTTGGAGAGCAGGTCGAGCACCGCGATGCGCTCGGCGACCCGCGCCGGATGGTTGGTGGTGAGCTGGAGGATGCCGTGGCCGAGCCGAATGTTCCTGGTGCGCTGGCTTGCGGCTGCGAGAAACGATTCCGGCGAGGGCGAGTGCGAGTATTCTTCGAGAAAGTGGTGCTCGACGACCCAGGCGTGGTCGTAGCCGAGCTGGTCTGCGAGTTCCATCTGCGAGAGCGCGTTCTGGTAGAGGCTGAGTTCGTCGCCTGCCACCCAGGGACGTGGCAGTTGCAGCTCATAGAAGATGCCGAACTTCATGACGCCTCTCCCAAGTGTTTTTGCCGCTCATATTTTTGTTGCGGGCATCTTAATGGGTGGGGCGGCGCTGTCTACGCAGTCGCAATTCCGCCTTGCGGGAGAAGGTGCTTTTCGGCGCGGCGGCCATTGAGGACCACACCGATCAAGGTGAAGCGGACCAGCAGATGATAGCTCGCCAGCATCGGAGGAAGCGCGACGATCAGAATGATCGCGAACTTGATCAGCCCGGGCCAGTCGAGCTGCGACAGCGCGACCTGCAGCGCCATCACGATCGGCAGGTGGATCAGATAGAGCCAGTAGGATGCATCCGCGAGGTAGCGCCACGTCCGACTGAAGCCTGACATGAAGCGGAGGGCGAGGCCGAGGACCGCGAATGTGGACACCCAAATCGCCGGTGCATAGAGGATGGCGGAGATCAGCCTGAGCGTGGCGAAGCTGACCGGCAGTTTCGGTGCGACAGGCGACGACAGCATCACGCCTGACAACGCGAAGCTGACCAGGATCAGGCCGAGCGCGAGCAGGACATGCGTCAGCCAGCGTCGCTCGATGAGCCGCAACAGATCGATCTGCCGATGCAGGAGCCAGCCGACGCCGAATGCGGTGCCGAAGCCGATCCAGGCCTGCGCATTGGTGATGAGCGATTGATCCGGCGTCCTCACGCCCATCACGTTGATCCATCGTGGGTCGAGGCAGAAGGCGATGCCGATCGGGATTGCCAGAACCAGGGGAGCCAGCGAATTTCGCATGATCCGCGCGAAGACACGGTCAAACACTGTGCGTAGCGAACCTGATGCATCAAGCCAGACCATTGCACCGCGCAGCAGCAGCATCGCGACATAGAGCTCCAGCAGCACATACAGAAACCAGAGGTGGGTCAGGGGGAACTTGGGCAATGCCGGCAGCCAGCCGGACGTGGGGTGGATCGGACCGCCATTTGGAAAGTGAGATGCCCAGATCACGATCAGAGCGATCGGCATGAACACGAGCGGCCAGCCGATCACCAACGGCAGGCCGATCCGCTGCAGCCTGTCGCTGACGAAGCCCCAACTCCCCCGGCGCTGAAAGCTCATGCGGGCAAAGAAGCCGGCCATCAGGAAGAAGGTCGTCATCCGGAAGACGTGGATCGTAAAGGACAGCAGGCCCAGAGCGACACTTGGATGGGTATCCTGGATGATCCAGAACCGGGGCGAGGCCGGCACAAACGACAATGTCGCGTGCAGGACGATGCCGAGCAGCAGGGCGCTACCCCTGACTGCGTCGAGAGCATGGAGCCTCTCCGATACAGGGGCGGCGGCGGTCGGGTGGGACATGGATAGGCTCGTTCCGGCTGGATGGGAGTTTATGCTGGACGGTCTAACCAATCGGCACAGCGCGTTCTCGCCTGATCCAAAAATCGGCTAGCCGATTTCGCGGCGCGGCTGGCTGAGTTCGGCGCTGTCGGGCCTGCTCAGCGCCTCACGCCGGAATTCGGTCGGAGTCATGCCGGTCTCCGCCTTGAACGCGCGATTGAAAGGCCCGATTGACTGGAAGCCCGCATCCATGGCGATGGTCAGCACCGGGACCTCCCGTTGCATCACGTCGGACAGCGCCAGCCTGGCGTCCTCGATGCGGTAGCGATTGAGGAAAGCATTGAAGTTGCGATAGCCCAGCCCTTCATTGATCGCCTGGCGCAGCCGGTGCTCGGGAACATCGAGCCGCGCCGCGAGCGCTCCGATCGCAAGGCCTTCCTGGCGGTAGGTTCGCTCCACCGTCATCAGATGATCAAGGCGCCGGAGCAGGATCGGGTCGACGACCACCCGCCCCGCGGCGGCGCGATCGGCGACCCGGGCTTGCCTTCCCGTCTCGCCGGATGCGATCGCGGCCGTGGCCTCATCGACGGCCATCGCCGGCGCGCTGAACAGGCCGATGGCGGCAAGCATGGCCACCACGAACAGCCCGAGCGCGGTCGGAAGACTGCCGGGCGCACCGGGAACCGCGACGGGAATTGCGGCGAAGCCGGCGACGGCGACGGTCGCGATAAGCACGACATTGATCGCAAGCATCGCCAGCCGCAGTCGGCGTCGCCGCGCGACCAGATCGGCGCGCCAGGTCTTGACCGTCTGAATCGCGGCAGCGAGGGCCAGCACGAGGGTGGCCAAAGCCAGGACTCGCCCGCCTGCGCCGGCCAAAGCGGGCCAGTTCGCCCAGCCCAGCGTGATCGCAAACCCGAAAGCCACGATGCTCAGCCACAGAGCGCCGTGCCAACGCCTCAGCACAAAATCGTCGTCGAACGCCGCGCGCGCCCACAGCCAGAAGACCGCAGGCTGCGCGGACAGGATCGGCAACACCCACCACCAAGCCGTTTTGGGGAGGTTGGGCGCCGTCGCGATCGCATAGAACATGCCGCCTGCGCACATCGCGATGCCCAGCAAAGCCTGTTGGCCGGTCGCACGACGCAGCAAGGCCACGAGAACGATCAACAGGAACACGCCGCTCGCCGCGCCGCGAAGTCCGAGATCGATCGCCGTCAGCCCCGTCGCGGTCACAGCTCGTATCCCCGTTCGATGCCAAATTGTCGCATCGCCTTCGCACGGGCACAACCCAAACTTGTGCTTGTGGTCTGGCGGCAGCCAGCATCGCAACTGGACGGATTGATCCAGATCAAGGCGTCAGTGGCCCTGCTGCATCTAAGGTGCGGCAAGGCAACGGCCCGGATGCCGTCCCAATCCCCACATTTCAGACGAGACCGAATATGTCGGCCCCTGACGACGCGACTTCGCGCGTGCGCCGTAAGCGCATGGAGATTTTCGCTTTCCTCTTCCTGACCGCAATCGTGATGCCCGTCCTCGCGGTCGGAACGGTCGGCTCCTACGGGCTCGGCGTCTGGATCTACCAGATGTTCGCCGGCCCTCCCGGCCCGCCGCCCTCCCAGCATTGATCCCTTAAAGCGAAAGACAGGCATCATGGCCGAATCCAAACTCAACCGCCGCGCATTGATCACCGGCCGGGTGCTCAGCGCCGACCGCATCGTCGCGCCGCCCGGTTGCGAAATCGCCAGCATCATCGTGCAGGCGCGCCCCGAGCGTCTGGACCAGCTGGAAGCCGCGATCACCGCCCTTGCCGGCTGCGAGATCCACGGCCGCGACCCGCGTGGCAAGCTCATCGTCGTGACCGAGGCGCCTGATTCCGGCAGCCTCGGCACCCTGCTCAACACCATCCAGTCGCTGCCCGACGTCTATTCGGCGGCGCTGGTCTTTCACGCCATCGAAACGGCTTAAGGCCGGGAGAGTCGTCATGACATCGCCAAAGCTCGACCGCCGCCAGATGCTGAAGCTCGAGGCCGCCGCCATCGCGGCCGCCGCTGCGGGCATGCCGGCACCGGCGCTCGCCGCGAACCTCGTCGCCGAGCGCGACGTGGCCGAACTGAAATGGGACAAGGCCGCCTGCCGCTTCTGCGGTACCGGCTGCTCCGTGATGGTCGCGACCAAGAACAATCGCGTCGTCGCCACCCACGGCGACATCAAGGCCGAGGTCAATCGCGGCCTCAACTGCGTCAAGGGCTATTTCCTCTCCAAGATCATGTACGGCCACGACCGCCTGACGCAGCCGATGCTGCGCAAGACGGCCGGCAAATACGACAAGAACGGCGAATTCACGCCCATCTCCTGGACGGAAGCCTTCGACATCATGGAGGTGAAGTGGAAGGAGGCGATCAAGAAGCGCGGGCCGAACGGCGTCGCCATGTTCGGCTCCGGCCAGTGGACGGTCTGGGAAGGCTATGCGGCCGTGAAGCTGTTCAAGGCCGGCTTCCGCACCAACAATATCGATCCCAATGCGCGCCACTGCATGGCCTCGGCCGTCGCCGGCATGATGCGCACCTTCGGCATCGACGAGCCGGCCGGCTGCTATGACGACATCGAGGCCACCGACGCCTTCGTGCTGTGGGGCTCCAACATGGCGGAGATGCATCCGATCCTGTGGACGCGCCTCGCCGACCGGCGGCTCTCCGCACCGCATGTCCGCGTCGCCGTGCTCTCGACCTTCGAGCACCGCTCGTTCGACCTCGCCGACATCGGCATGGTGTTCAAACCGCAGACCGATCTCTACATTCTCAACGCCATCGCCAACCACATCATCAAGACGGGCCGGGTCAACAAGGACTTCGTTGCCGCGCATACCATCTTCAGGCGCGGCCAGACCGACATTGGTTATGGTTTGAGGCCGGAGCATCCGCTGCAGAAGAAGGCGACGGGCGCGGCGAAGGCCAATGATTCCACCGAGATGAGCTACGACGAGTACGTCAAGTTCGTCTCCGAGTACACGCTGGAGAAGGCGGCGGAGATGTCGGGCGTGCCGCTCAACCGGCTGGAGGCGCTGGCCGAACTCTATGCCGACCCCAAGACCAAGGTGGTCTCGTTCTGGACCATGGGCTTCAACCAGCACACCCGCGGCGTCTGGTGCAACAACCTCGTCTATAACATTCACCTTCTGACCGGAAAGATCTCCTCGCCCGGCAACAGCCCGTTCTCGCTGACCGGCCAGCCCTCGGCCTGCGGCACCGCGCGTGAGGTCGGCACGTTCTCGCACCGCCTGCCGGCCGACATGGTCGTCACCAACAAAGAGCACCGCACCAAGGCCGAGCACATCTGGCAGCTGCCCGAGGGCACCATTCCCGACAAGCCCGGCGCCCACGCCGTGCTGCAAAGCCGGATGCTGAAGGACGGCCTGATCAACGCCTATTGGGTGCAGGTCAACAACAACCTCCAGGCCGGTCCCAACGCCAACGAGGAGACTTATCCAGGCTTCCGCAATCCCGACAATTTCATCGTGGTCTCGGACGCCTATCCGTCGGTGACAGCGCTCGCCGCCGATTTGATCCTGCCGACCGCAATGTGGGTGGAGAAGGAAGGCGCCTACGGCAACGCCGAGCGACGCACGCAATTTTGGCATCAGCTGGTCACTGCACCCGGCGAGTCCAAGTCCGACCTCTGGCAGCTCATGGAGTTCTCCAAGCGCTTCAAGATCGAGGAGGTCTGGCCGGAGGAGCTGATCGCCAAGAAGCCGGACGTGCGCGGCAAGACGCTGTTCGACGTGCTCTACAAGAACGGCCAGGTCGATAAATTCCCGAGTTCGGAGATCGAGGAAGGCTACGCCAACGAGGAGTCCAAGGCATTCGGCTTCTACGTGCAGAAGGGCCTGTTCGAGGAATACGCCGCGTTCGGCCGCGGCCACGGCCACGACCTCGCGCCGTTCGATGTCTATCACCGCGAGCGTGGCCTGCGCTGGCCCGTCGTCAACGGCCAGGAGACGAAATGGCGTTTCCGCGAAGGCAGCGATCCCTACGTCAAGCAGGGCACGGACGTGCAGTTCTACGGCTATCCGGACGGCAAGGGGCGCATCTTCGCACTTCCTTACGAGCCGGCGGCCGAATCCCCCGACAACGAATATCCGTTCTGGCTGTCGACCGGTCGCGTGCTGGAGCATTGGCATTCCGGCACCATGACGCGCCGGGTGCCCGAACTCTATAAGGCGTTCCCCGAGGCCGTGTGCTTCATGCATCCTGACGACGCGCAGGAGGCGAAGATCCGCCGCGGCGACGAGGTGAAGGTGGTCTCCCGCCGCGGCTTCATCCGTGTCCGCGTCGAGACTCGCGGCCGCGACCGGCCGCCGCGTGGCCTCGTATTCGTGCCGTGGTTCGACGAATCCAAGCTGATCAACAAGGTGACGCTGGATGCCACCGATCCGATCTCGCTGCAAACCGATTACAAGAAGTGCGCCGTGCGCATCGAGCGGGTGAACGTGTCATGATGAAACGATTTGGAGTAGCGCTGCTCGCAGTCGTGATCGCAGCCGGCGCGAGTTCGCTGACCGCGCAGACGGTGACGTCAGGCCTGCGCGGCCCGACGCCGCTCAACGACGAAGGGCCGGCGCCGCCGATGCTGCCGAACCGCAACACCTCCGAAAGGGAAGTGCGCAACTATCCGGAACAGCCGCCTGTCATTCCGCATACGATCGACGGCTACCAGATCGACCTCAACGGCAACAAGTGCCTGTCCTGCCATGCACGGGCGCGCATCGCGGAATCGCAGGCGCCGATGGTCTCGATCACCCACTTCATGGATCGCGACGGCCAGTTCCTGGCTTCGATCTCGCCGCGCCGCTTCTTCTGCACGGAATGTCACGTGCCGCAGAACACCGCGACACCGCCCGTCAGCAACGACTTCACCGACATCGACACGCTGCTGTCGCGCGCAAGCCCCGGTGGCCGCCGATGACGACGACCGCTGATGAGCCCGACGAGGGAATGAAGGCCAAACGCGGCTTCGTCGCGCGAAGCTTGGACTTTGCGCGCGAGCTCTGGCAGGTGCTGATCCGTCCGAGCTCGGTGTTCGGGCTCGGCGTGCTGGTGCTGGCGGGCTTCATGGCCGGCGTGATCTTCTGGGGCGGCTTCAACACCGCACTGGAATTGACCAACACCGAAAAATTTTGCACCGGCTGCCACGAGATGAAGGACAACGTCTATGCCGAGCTGAAGTCGACCATCCACTTCGCCAACCGCTCCGGCGTGCGCGCGACCTGTCCGGATTGCCACGTGCCGCACAACTGGACCGACAAGATCGCGCGCAAGATGCAGGCCTCCAAGGAGGTCTGGGGCAAGATCTTCGGCACGATCGACACCCGCGAGAAATTCCAGGATCACCGGCTCGAGCTCGCCGCGCATGAATGGGCACGCTTCAAGTCCAACGATTCGCTGGAATGCCGCAACTGCCACAGCGCCGATTCCATGGACATCACCAAGCAGTCGCCGCGGGCCTCGGTCGCGCATCAGCGCTTCCTGTTCACCAAGGAAAAGACCTGCATCGACTGCCACAAGGGCATTGCCCACCATCTGCCCGACATGCGCGGCGTTCCCGGCTGGCAATAGGCCGCCCCGCCCGGCTTGAACCGGCGGTGCGAATGGTTAGTTTTGGGGCCGGCGAATCGCTCCGTTTCGCCCCCTCCTCAAGACAGACATGGCCACATTCACTCCGCATCAGGATGCCGCGCTCAAGGCCGTTGGCGACTGGCTCAAGGCCAAGCCCGGCCGCAACGGCACGCCGCCGGTGTTCCGCCTGTTCGGCTATGCCGGCACCGGCAAGACCACGCTGGCGCGGCACATCGCCGACGGCGTCGACGGCGAGGTGAAGTTCGCCGCCTTCACCGGCAAGGCGGCGCTGGTCATGCGCAACAAGGGTTGCGACGAAGCCTCCACCATCCATTCGCTGATCTACCGCACCCGCGAATCCGGCGAGGAACAACCGAGCTTCGAGCTGTGGGACGACGCCCCGGCATCCAAAGCCAAGCTGATCGTGATCGACGAATGCTCGATGGTCGACGCCGAATTGGGCCGCGACCTGATGTCGTTCGACTGCCCGCTGCTGGTGCTGGGCGATCCCGCGCAGCTGCCCCCGATCCAGGGCGGCGGCTTCTTCACCAATACCGAGCCCGATGCGATGCTGACCGAGGTGCACCGCCAGGCCCAGGACGACCCGATCGTGCGGATGTCGATGGACGTCCGCGAGGGCCGCGAGCTCGACATCGGCCGTTACGGCGAGAGCGAGGTGGTGTCGCGCAAGGAGCTCGATCCTGATCGCGTCATGGCCGCCGACCAGGTCCTGGTGGGCCGCAACAACACGCGGCGCGCGTACAATATGCGCGTGCGTCAGCGCCAGAACATCGAAGACGTCTTCCCCGTCGCCGGCGACAAGCTGGTCTGCCTGCGCAACAACCGCAAGAAAGGCCTGTTCAACGGCGGGCTGTGGCGCGTCAAGTCGCGCAACACCTCGCGCTCGAAATCCCGCATTCTCAGCATGCGGCTGTCGCCGGACGAGGATCTCGGCCACAAGGTGACCAAGGTCTCGGTGCGTGCCGATTGCTTCGAGGGCGGCGTCGAGGCGATCGCCTGGGAGCAGCGCAAGCCCTATGACGAGTTCGACTACGGCTACGTGCTGACCGTGCACAAATCGCAGGGCTCGCAATGGGACGACGTCGTGCTGTTCGACGAGAGTTTTGCGTTTCAGGAGAGCCGCGCGCGGTGGCTGTACACGGGCATTACGCGAGCGGCGAAGCGGCTGAGCATTGTGGTGTGAGGCTGCCGTAGCCCGGATGAGCGAAGCGATATCCGGGACAGAAGGACCCGCATGTCGCTACGCTCATGCGGGCTACGAATTCGAGCCCGGCCCTCACTTCCCCACAACAAAATAAAAATCCTCTCTTCCCGGCGGCGAGCCGTAGGAAAACGGCTGCTGCAGGTGCTTGGTCACAAGCCAGACGTCGTCGCGGACGATGTCGAACAGCTTTCGGATCTCGACGCGCGGCATCTTGATTTCGCGGGCGAGCGCGGTGGCGAACGGGCTGTCGGCGCCGCCGTCGCCGTCCATCGCGGTCTCGCCGTGCTTGGCGGCGTAGACCACCATGAAGCCGGCGCCGGGCTCGATGTTGGAAAAGCCCTTGTCCACCAGCTTGAGCGACAGCGTGCGCTGCATGGTCGGCGCGAACGGATTGTCGCGGCAGGCATCCAGCATCACCAGCCGCACTTTTCGCGCAGCGCCCACCGCCGCGATCACCTGCTCCAGCGCAACCGCCTGGGTCTCGGCGTCCCTGTCGGCGGCGAGCTTGGCATCGACGGGAACGAGATAATTGACGCCGCCGATCTCGAAACCATGGCCGGCGTAATAGACCACCGCCCAATCGGCCTTCTCTGCCTCGGCCGCAAACGTCTGCAACGCTTCGAAGAACTTGTCGCGGGTGAGATCGCTGACGGATATCACGGTCTGGAAGCCGACATCGCGCAGCGCGGCTGCGATCATTTTCGAGTCGCGTGGCGGATTGGGCAAGGCGTGGACGTTCTTGTAGGCGCCGTTCCCGATCACGAGCGCCACGCGGCGCCCGGTGGATCCGGGCGGCGCCTGCGGGGTCAGCGCGGCCAATCGCTCCTGCGCGATCGCGCGGGCACGCGCGACGTCGAGCTCGTCGAACTTCGTCAACGAATAGGCCGCCGCACGATAGTCGGCACGGGCCTGGGCGAGGTCCTTCTTGCGCTCGTAGATCTGGCCGCGACCCGAATGTGCGCGGACATTGTTCGGGTTGATCTGGATCGCCGTATTGTAGTCCTTCAGCGCCGCTTCGAAATCGCCCTTCAACATGTTGACGTCGGCGCGATTGTTGATCGCGTACGCGTTCTTCGGCTGCTTCTCGATCAGGCCGTTGCAGTCGGCGAAGGCCTGGTCGTACTTGCCCATCATGCCGTAGGTGATGCAGCGGTTGGCGGTGATCTGCTGCGCGCCCGGTTCGATCTTCTCGGCCTCCGCGAAATCGGCGATCGCGCCGTCAAAATCCTGCATCAGCGTGCGCACGCGGGCGCGGTTGGTGTAGCCGAGTAGGAATTTTGGCGCATATTTGATCGACAGATTGAAATCGTCGAGCGCGCTTTGCAGCGCCCCCCGGCGCAACTGGATGATGCCGCGGTTGTTGTAGGGGACACCGTAGGTCGGGCGCTTCTGGAGCGCGAGGTTGTAGTCCGTCATCGCATGGTCGTCCTGGCCCGTCCGCTCATAGGCGAGGCCGCGCAAATTGAGCGTGACGACGTTGTCGGGATCGAGATCGACGGCGATGGACAAGGTCTCGATGGCGTGGACGTAGTCGCGCTTGTTGATCAGCGTATTGCCGCGCACGGAGAGCGCGATGGCCTTGTCCTTGCCGGTGAGCCGGTCGGCGTTGAGCAAATTGTCGCAGGCTTGCGCCCTCGCCTGCGCATCCGCCTGGCGGTCGCGGCAAATGGCGAGGTCGTCGCCGGGTTTCGGATCGGCCGCCGCGATCGAGCTCCAGCCGGCCAGGATGGCGAGCAGGGCGACGAGGGTCAGGGATGCGACGCGCAGCATGGTGTCAGGTCAGCTCCAGCCATCATTCTTTAGGTCGATCACCGATCGTGCCGGTTCATCTAGCCCGGAGTTCCTGTCCTCGCCAAGCCGGGCCGCTCGGGGCGGCGCGTTTCACAGACTCGTGTCCGTCCGGCCGTAACAATCGCCCGGCCGGCCCGTATCTCGACTATCCGAAAATGCCGGGCAGGCTGTTCGCCCGGCCCCAACCGCCCTAGACTGTCAGACCTTCGGAAAGAGGATCGCCATGCGCCGACCTGCCATCCTGTCCCTGCTCGCCGCAACCACCGCCCTGACGCTGGCCTTTGCCGCGCCGACCCGGGCCGCAGAGGATGCGGTCGTGATCCCCGCTCCCACCGTTGATGCGACCCCCGCCAGCGGGATCCAGACCGCCGTGATCGCCGGCGGCTGCTTCTGGGGCGTGCAGGGCGTGTTCCAGCACACCGCAGGCGTCGTCAACGCGGTCTCCGGCTACGCCGGCGGCACCAAGGCGACAGCCGACTACCAGACCGTCTCGAGTGGCCGGACCGGCCACGCGGAATCGGTCGAGATCAAATACGACCCCAAGAAGATCTCCTACGGCAAGATCCTCCAGATCTACTTCTCGGTGGCGCACGACCCGACCCAGCTCAACCGGCAGGGCCCCGACTCCGGTACGCAATATCGCTCGGCGATCTTCACCACCTCAGACGAGCAGAAGAAGGTGGCCGAGGCCTATATCGCCCAGCTCAACGGCGCCAAGGTCTTCAATAAGCCGATCGCGACCAAGGTCGGCGCGCTGGAGGCGTTCTATCCGGCGGAGGCCTATCACCAGGATTATCTGACGCTGCACCCGAACCAGCCCTACATCGCCTACAACGACCTTCCGAAGGTCGAGAACCTCAAAAAGCTATTCGCGGATAACTATATCGAGAAGCCGACGCTGGTGAGCGCCAGCAAGGCCACCAACTGATCGCAAGATCACTGAACAAGATCATCGAAAACAAGATCATCGAACGGGAGACCCATGCCCGACACCAAGACGAAAACCACGGACGACAAGGTCATCAAGAGCGAAGAGCAATGGCGCAGCGAGTTGTCGCCGATGCAATACGCAGTGCTGCGCGAGAAGGCGACCGAGCGTCCCTTCTCCGGCGAATATGAGCACGACCACCGCGCCGGCACCTATACCTGCGCCGGCTGCGGCAATGTGCTGTTCGAGTCCGACGCGAAGTTCGATTCCGGCTGCGGCTGGCCGAGCTTCACCCAGCCCGCCGTCGAGGGCCATATCGACGAGGAGCGTGACGTCACCCACGGCATGATCCGCACCGAGGTGCTGTGCGCCAAGTGCAGCGGCCATCTCGGCCATGTCTTCCCCGACGGCCCTGGGCCGACGGGCTTGCGTTACTGCATCAATTCCGCCGCGCTGAAGCTCGAACCCAAATAAACCTTGCGCGCCGCCGGGTTCCGTCATGGAACCCGGCGGCGCGATGTGCTTTTCTTCCCTGGTGGTGCGGCCGGCCATGGCGTTGCGGCGGCCGCCAGGGAGGATGCCATGACGCTTGGGACCATCCTGATCATCCTGGTGATCATTTATCTCGTCGGCGGCCTGTCGGGCCGCGTCGGTGGCTACGGCTACGGAATGGGTCATTCCGGCATGGGGATCGGCGGCCTTGTCCTGGTGGTGCTGCTCGTGCTGCTGCTCCTTGGCAAGCTATAAACCATTCAAACCTCTGATATTATTGTAACTTTCCCAGTTGCGGAGCTGCCATGCGCGGATTCATCATCTCGCATCGCGGGGGTCGCAATTTTGTCAAAACGGGCTATATTAGAGGACGAAAATGACATGTGCGGCGCCCACTCAATGGTGGCCTCTGCCCGTCCCAACCCCACGCGCTTAAAGCCCCAGAGAGATCACGAGGTCTTTGACCATGCGTCCACTGCGTCCGTTCAACTTCAACACTTCCGCCGAACTCTTCCCCGCTGCGATCCGCAAGAAGAAGCGTGCAGGCTTCACCTATCGCCGGTTCGGCACCGCGGCCGAAGCCGTCCAGTTCGCGATGGAGCAGTTGCCGACGGACTCGCTGAACGGCGCCTATCTCCAGGTCGAGGAAGCGCGCTTCGACCAGAACGGCATCCGCTCGCTGTATGAGAGCGAAGCCTTCCCGCTGCCCCGCCACCGCAAGCCGGTGGAAGCTAGCACCGACGCCGCCGACGCGGCATAAATTTTCGTAACGCGCTCCGATGTGCGCTGAAAGCGCGATGGCCGAAAGGCCGTCGCGCTTTTTGCGTTTTGGGCAGTGTCAGTCTTGGGGAGTGTCAGACTTGGGGAGTGTCAGATGCGAGGCTGCTTGTCGAGCCAGCGGCGAAGCAGGCGCACGTTGCGCATGTTGGCACGGAACATGACGTCGAAGGCGTCGCCCGCGAACGGCACAATTCCCACAACGCCGTCGAGGGCGACATTGCCGAGCATGCGCGCGGTGATGTACCAGGGCGCCCCGAGCGCCCTCGCCTCTCGCACCAGCCAGAGCGAGATCGCGGTGGTGATGATGTCGCCGACGACGGGGATCAGTCCGATCAAGCCGTCGATGCCATAGCGGATATTGGTTCCGGGCAGCACGAAGGCGACGTCGAGCAGCTTTGCGATTGCCTCGATCCGCGCGATCCGCTGCTCGCGCGTCAGATTGCCAAACGGGTTGCCGGCGAAGGGACTGTCCTTCCCGAACTCGAAGCGAAACTCGCGAAAGCCCTGCTCCAGCGTTTCGGGCCGGATCTCGCGACCGTCCTGATCGATGATCGGTCCACGCCCCTCGGTGCCCGAAGAGGCCGCACCCGGGCGGCTTCCCGAACGGGAGCGACGTGGAGCAAGGATATCGTCATCGGACATGGTCATGGCCTGTAGGGAACGCGCCAGCGCGGCGGAGGTTGCTGCGGCGTGATCGAAGGTCGCGCCCTCAAGTCTGTGCTGCCGCCGGCTGGGGCTCCGGGACATATCTATGCACGAGCCAGGATGAAATCACCGCCGGCACGAACCCGACGAGGCCGTACAGGATGAACTGCACCGCGCCCGAATCCGGCCCGCGCGAGCTGTAGGTCAGCGAGGCCAGGATGAAGGCGAACACGCCGACCAGCAGCATCCGCAGCACCGGGCCGATCCGGCGGATGTGGACCAGGATATCGTCGACCGCACCGATCATCAGCGAGGGCAGGAAGCCGAACAGATAGCTGTATTGCAGGGACTTGAAGAACACCGCGAACAGCTTGCCGACCTCAGCGAGATTGGTCTGGGTCCAATAGCCGGACTGATAGGTCGTCGTCAGCAGCAGCAGGAACCCGCCCACGAACGGGCCGACCAGCGCAAACACAAGATAGCGTTTCATCAGGCACCCTCATCCTTCGCCCCGTTATAGCAGCGCCGCGGGAACCTTGAATAGCGGGAGGTGCGGGCTCCGCGCTGGGAACAAGCGGCATAGCGACGGACTTGAAACTCACCTGTCAGATTTGGAGCCGCCGATGTCCCGCAAACTGTTCTTCCTGGCGACGATCGCGCTGACGGCCGTCAGCGGCCTCTCGAACGCGCCCGCTTTCGCGCAAGGCCATATGGGTACGCCGCAGGAGCAGAAGGCCTGTTCGCGGGACGCCTCGCGCTTCTGCCGCAAGGACCTCGGCAACGACATGGCGGTGCAAGGCTGCTTGCAAGCCAACCGGGCCAAGCTGTCGCGGTCTTGCAGCAAGGTGTTTCAGAGCCACGGCATGTGAGGACCGGAACCATCCCCGGATAATGGAGAGTGAAGCCATGTTGCGCGACGAACAGCTCTCGATTCTCAGGGACATCAGCCAGTCCATCGCGTTTGCCGACGACCGGCACGGCAAGATAGGCGAGCTGATCGCCGACGGTTACGTGATGAAGGACGGCGATCTGTTCGAGCTCACGGCAAAGGGCGTTACGGCGGTCGAGGAGCACGCAGCGCTTGGCGCAAGCGATACGGAACAAGCGAGCGTATCCTCCGATCGATTGATCTGATCGCACGCGAGTCGCATTGTGCGTGACGTGCGCGCAACAATTGCGAATTCCTTTTCGCCTGCCATTGCAGCCGCGTGACAATGGCGCATACTTGATTCGGGCGGCGCAGCACTTTTCGATTCGAACATCACGAGAGATCGAGCGACCACATCCGGGATTGAGGTCCCGGCGTGAAGGCTGTGACATGCGGCAGATCAAGCCGCGTGCGGCGCCCCAAAACCAAGTGGCTCAACCCACGGAACTCGGGGACGCATTCCGCATGACACGCTACCAGACCATCGCAACTCTCTTCGCCGTCACAACCGCAGCCATCGCATTCCAGACATCGCCCGGCCTTTCCTTCTCGTCCGAAGCGCAGCAGATGTGCTCCGGCGATGCCATGCGGCTGTGCTCGAGCGAGATCCCCGACATCCCCAGGATCAGGGCCTGCATGGTGCAGAAGAAAGCTCAGGTCAGCCCCGGCTGCCGCGCCGTGATGGACCGCGAGCACGCCGCCGCGACATCGCGCAAGCGGGAAGCGACGGCGCAGTAGAGAGAGCGTAGCTGCGGCATCCTTCGAGACGCCCGCCCAAGGGGCGGGCCCTCAGGATGAGGTCTCGTTTCGCGGCGAGATATCAAGCCCTCATGGTGAGGAGCCCGCCAAGGCGGGCGTCTCGAACCATGCGGGCCGAGGTCTCACGGTTTAGAGATCTAATCGCCCCACTGCGCGAAGGCGTCGTTGAAGGCGCGCTCGCCGGGAGCGCCCTTCTCGATGGCGATGATGGCGCGGCGCTGGTTGGCGTAGACCAGGGGCACGTCGAACCAGGAGCGCTCCTTCAGGAGCTGGACATTCCGGCTGCGGTCGGCGTCGACGTTGGAGAGGCCGACCAGGAAGAAGCCGTCGGTGACTTTGACCGCGAGGCCTGCGAGCGGCGTGCCGCGTGCCTGCTCGTTCGACTTCATCAGGATGCCCGGCACGTTGGCGACGCCGCCGCCCGAAAAGTCCGCCGGCAGGACGAAGGTCAGCTCCGCGGTGTGGCTCGCCGGCAGCGAGGAGTCGGTGTTGCGGCGGAACGACATCGTCATCTTGAACTTGCGGTCGGGGATCTCGATGTCGGCGCGCACGGCGACGTCGGCCTTCTGGTTGCCCGACGCCTTGATCGGCTCGAGCCGCCACACCACCGAGCCGACATATTGCTTGCCCTTCGGATCGGATGGATCCTCGTCATAGAGCACGACCTTCTGCGCCACCGGCGCGACCGGCTGGTCGCTGGCCGAGGGCTGGCCGACGCGATCCGGAATCTTGGGCCTGCTCTGCGGCTGCGACGAATCCCTGGGCGCCTCCACCACCTGCGTCGGCGAAGACTTCAACAGGTTGGTCGCGGTCTGGACCAGCTGCTTGCCCCAGAGGATGCCGGCACCGACCAGGATCAGCGCGATGCCGACGGCGATCGCGCTCTTGAACGGAAACACGGAGCCGGTGCGGGCGCGCTTCTTCTTGGGTTCGCGGTCGAGAACGGGGATGTGCGGACGCTGCGACGGCGGCTGCGACTGCGGCGCGTAGCGCTCGGCCTCCTCGATCGATTCGTCGTAGGAGTAGGGCGCGTCCGTCCCGGCTGCGCGATTTTCCAGGCTCGGCTCGAGCCGGTCGAATTCCGGCGAGGGCGAAGGCACGTTAGCGTAGGTGCGGCGCGCGGCGCGGTTGGCCTGCGCGGCGGCGCCGCCGAGATCGTTGGCGTCGGCCGTGATGTCGCGGAAGCCGCGCACGCCCGGTGCCGGCGGCAGCGGCGGCGGAGGTCCCATGTCCGGCGGACGGCGCCCACCGGCGCGATCACGTCCGGCCGGCGGAGGCTCCGGCATCGCCGGCGGTGCCGACGGACCCGGCTGCCGCGGCGCGTCGAAACGCGGAGCCCGCGGCGCACGCGGGGCGTTACCCTGGTCATCGACGTTGAAGGAGGGCCGGTCGGCGCGCGGCGGCGGCGGAGCCGGACGGGCGCGCGGCGGGGCAGAAGTTTGGGGCGCGGGCGCATTGCCCTCAGTGGCGCGGGTGCTGGCGCGGCGGAAGGCATCGCCGCTGCCGCTGCTGCGGGCGCCGCCACCGGGGCGCGAGGCCTCGCGGGCACGCTGGGCAGCCTCTGATTCGACCTTGCGGACGGCCTCTTCCAGCGAGAGCCGCTCGCGCGTGATCTCGGATTCGGAGAGCGGCGGCTGCACGCTGCGGAGCTGCGCGATCAGCGCCGTGCGCGCCCGCTCGTAAAGCGCGCGACGGCTCTCGCCGGGAGCGTTGGGGTCCAGGGCGGCAATAGCGCGGGCGATCAGCGGATAGTAATCAGCCATTTCTACTCAATTATACGCGCGTCCCGGTAAGAGATCGTTAAGCCTCAAACGGATTTTGTACCAGGATAGTATCCTCGCGTTCGGGGCTGGTGGAAAGCAGTGCGACCGGGCACCCCACCAATTCCTCGATCCGGCGGACATATTTGATCGCCTGGGCCGGCAGCTGGGCCCAGGACCGCGCATTGGCGGTCGGCTCCTTCCAGCCTTCGATGGTCTCGTAGATCGGCTCGACCCGGGCCTGGGCGCCCTCGCCCGCCGGGAAATGATCGATCTCCTTGCCGTCGAGCTTGTAGCCGGTGCAGACCTCGATCGTGTCGAAGCCGTCGAGAATGTCGAGCTTGGTCAGCGCCAGACCGTTGATGCCGCAGGTCCGGACCGCCTGGCGAACCAGAACCGCATCGAACCAGCCGCAGCGGCGGGGCCGTCCGGTATTGGTACCGAACTCGCGGCCGCGCTCGCCGATCTTGCGGCCGGTCGGGTTGTCCTGCTCGGTCGGGAACGGGCCCTGGCCGACGCGGGTCGTATAGGCCTTGCAGAGGCCGAGCACATAGCCGACCGCGGCGGGGCCGAGGCCCGACCCGGTCGCCGCCTGCGCCGCCACCGTGTTGGACGAGGTGACGTAAGGGTATGTGCCGTGATCGACGTCGAGCAGCGCGCCTTGCGCGCCCTCGAACAGCATGCGCTTGCCCTCGCGCCGCTTGATGTCGAGCAACCGCCACACCGTCTCGGCATAGGGCAGGAGCTGCGGCGCGAGCGCAGTCAATTCCTTCAGGATCTCCTTGCCGTCGAACTCCGGCAGGCCGAGGCCGCGGCGCAATGCATTGTGATGCGCCAGCAGCCGGTCGATCTTGTGCGGCAGCGTGTCGAGATCGGCGAGGTCCATCAGGCGGATGGCGCGGCGGCCGACCTTGTCCTCGTAGGCCGGGCCGATGCCGCGTCGGGTGGTGCCGATCGCGGTCGCCGCATTGGCGGATTCGCGATGCGCGTCGAGCTCGCGGTGCAGCGGCAGGATCAGCGTGACGTTCTCGGCGACCCGCAGATTGTCCGGGCTGACCGCGACGCCCTGCGACCGCAGCTTGGTGACCTCGTCGAGGAAGGCGGTGGGATCGAACACGACGCCGTTGCCGATCACCGACAGCTTCTGCTCGCGCAGCACGCCCGAGGGCAGCAGCGCCAGCTTGTAGGTCTTGCCGTTGATCACCAGCGTGTGGCCGGCGTTATGGCCGCCCTGGAAACGGACGACGATGTCCGCCTGCTCCGACAACCAGTCGACGATCTTGCCCTTTCCTTCGTCGCCCCACTGGGCGCCGACGACGACAACATTGGCCATTCGCGGGTAATCCCTATGCAATCTGTTAGATGCGCCCAGCCCAATCACGGCCGGGGCCGCTCGAACGCGAGGCAGCCAACCGGATAAAGGATGCAGCCCCTCTAGGCAAGCAAGAACGGGACTTTTTCGAGGCCGTGAGCGCACTCCAACCCTTTGATATCCCTGAAAATCCAGAAACCTTCGCGACCGGTGCAATGCTTCGACCAAAGCGTGAGAGGCTGCTTCCGCCGCTGCATGGTCGCGATGCATCCGGCCCCCGTTGATGCAACCTCGATTTCCGTGTCTTTGAACGGGCCGGGTCCGAACCGGCCCGGGTGCCGCCGGGCTGGAGGCTTGGCGCATGACGCGGGGCCACAACACTCCAATGTCCGCCACCGACGAGACCACCGGCGCTGCCACGTCGGCCCAGAACTGGATCGCCAACCAGCCTTATCTGCTGCTCAGCATCACTGCGCTGTGCTGGGCCGGCAATGCCATCGTCGGACGGCTCGCCGCCGGTCACATCCCGCCGGTGACGCTGTCGTTCCTGCGCTGGTTCTTCGCCTTCCTGCTGGTGCTGCCGTTCGCCTGGAAACACCTTGCGCAGGACTGGCCCGCGATCCGCGGCAAGATCGGCCTGATGGTCACGCTCTCGATCACCGGCATCGGCGCCTTCAACACGCTGCAATATTGGGCGCTCGAGCATACGCAGGCGCTCAACACGTTGCTACTTCAGTCAGCCGCGCCGCTCGTCGTGGCGCTGTGGTCGCTCGCCATCCTCGGCATCAGGCTCACCGCGGCGCAGGCCTTCGGCGTGCTGCTGTCGATGTGCGGCGTGCTGATCATCCTGCTGCATGGCGATCTCACCACGCTGTCGAACATCGATTTCAACAAGGGCGACCTCATCTTCATCGTCGCGCTGATCATCTTCGCGCTCTATTCGGTGCTGACCTTGAAGCGACCGCCGATGCACGGCCTGTCGTTCCTCGCCTTCACGTTCGGCTGCGGCGCTGCTTGTCTCATTCCGCTGGAGATCTGGGAGTTGTCCGCGCGTCCCGTGATGAAGCTCGACGGGCCGAACCTCCTGACCCTGTTCTATGTCGCGGTGTTCCCCTCGACGCTCGCCTATCTCTGCTTCAATCGCGGTGTCCGGCTGATCGGCGCCAACCGCGCCGCGCCCTTCTTCCATGTCGTGCCGGTGTTCGGCTCGATCATGGCAATGGCATTTCTGGGCGAGCACCCGCAGGCGTTCCACTTCATCGGCTTCGCGCTGGTGCTGGCCGGGGTGTTCGTGGCGTCACGGAAGCAGGCGAGCTAGGCTTGGGGCCCGGTTCGATCGCCCGCGATCAAGCGTTTGCCGACGCGTTCATCCATACCATCTCCCAAACATATCCATCCGGGTCTTCAATGTGTCGGTTGTACATGAAGCCGAGATCCTGCGCCGGATTGGGATCGGCGCGACCGCCCGCAGCCACCGCGCGGGCCAGCGTTGCATCGACGGCATCGCGGTCGTCGACCGTCAGGGCGAACATAGCCTGGCTGTGGCGCCGCGCGTCGCCGATCTCGCGTTGGGTGAATTCACGATACTGGTCGTGGGTCAGCAGCATCACGCCGATCGCGTCCGTGAACATGAGCGAGGTCGAATTTGCGCCGGAGAATTGAGGGTTCACCGCGCCACCCAGCGCTACGTAGAACGCCGTCGAGGCGGCGAGGTCGCGTACAGGCAGGTTGACGAGAATCATCTTGGACATTGCTTTTCCTTCGAAAGCGACTGCAAGCCGCGCCAGGGTCTGTCATTGGGAACGGAGAGCTCTCAACACTCCTCCCCGAAACTGCATTCAAATGTAGCGCGCGGCGCCCATGCAGAGCGCGGCGATGCCCAGCAGGCCCGCCGCCGCACGTTGGGCGGCGGCGATACGTGCACGGAGGTCCTCCGGCTTGCCGGCGCCACGACGCAAGGCCACGAGCGCACGGGGCCCGATGACAGCCTGAACACCGGCCGCGATCAGTGCGCAGACAGCACCAACCGCGAGCACCTGTTCGGTCGTGCCGAAGCTGTGGGAATGAACGAGATGCCCGAGATAGCCGCCGGTCAGGATGGCAATCGTCGCCGCGCCGAGTTGTGGAAAGACCAGTTGCTCACCGCCAACTCCGCCGATGCGGGCCAGCGCAAAGCTTGATCCCGCCCAGAACACGGACGACAACACATGAAGTGACAAGGCGATCACGAGGGCAGTCTGCATGGCAAGCTCCGAACCGGCTTCTAAATTAGATATACTACATGTATAGTCAATACGTCAACAGAATGGCGAGGCGATGCCTAAGCGCAGTTATGTGAGCTCCGCACGGGCTTCCGCGGCGGCGGCGACGCGCGAGCGCATCATCGCCGCCGGCGCGCGGCTCCTGCGCGAGGACGCGAGCATTGCGAACTTCTCCCTCGACGTCGTCGCGAAGGCGGCCGGCGTCACGCGGTTGACCGTCTACAACCAGTTCGGATCGCGGCGGGGATTGCTGGAGGCCGTGTTCGACGACATCGCGCACCAGGGCGGACTGTTCGAACTGGCCGGGGTGATGACGATGGCGGATCCGCGCGCCGCGCTCGACCGCGTCATCGAAATCTTCTGTACGTTCTGGGGGCGCGATCCCGCCATCGGCGGACTCAACCAGGCCATCGCGACCGATCCGGAATTCGGCGAGGCGCTGATCGAGCGTAACGAGCGCCGCCGGGAACTGCTGACCGCGCTGCTGTCGCGGATCGTCGGCAAGCACGCGGCAAAGCGCGCCATGCGGGACACGGTCGATTTGATCTTCGTGCTGACGAGCTATCCGACGTTTGCGGTGTTGAGCCGACAGCGGTCGACGGAGGAGGTCTGTCGCTTGCTGCAGAAGGCGTGTCACGCGGCTGCAGACGGACTGAAGTAAAACGGCGGCAGGCGGCGCTATTTCGTCTTGAACTTGCTGTACGCTTCGTTCATCGCAATGATGACGTGCTCGGCGCAGGCGTTAACGCGGTGCGGATCGGCCTCAGTCTCGTAGGCCTCCGACGTCATCATGTCGACGAAAGCCGTGACGGTGGGATAATAGACCAGCGCCGCGAAATCCCAGTTGTTGCCCTGCTGCGGGCCGAGCGCGACCGCCTTGGCGTCGCCGGTCCAGAGCAGCGTACCGCCGCGCGCCTTGATCATCGGCACCGTGACCGCACTGTAGCGCAAATAGGCGTCCCAGCCGGAACCGTCGCCGTCGCCGGAGCGCGCGTGGAAGCGCATCAGGTTCAGCATCACCACCGGTGCATGCCGATCGAGCCGCTCCAGGCCATCGATGTTCAACATACTAACCGCCAATGCCGCCTCCTCTGGTCATGCCTGCATTGTAGCATTGCGGCCGCGTGTCTTGTGTCACGACATAAATCCGGCGCAAGCTTCTAACCAACGCCAATGACGATCGCTCCGCCCGCGCCACCGGCCTCCAATCCAGCCAGTTGGCTCAACAACCAGCCTTATCTGCTGCTTAGCCTGAGCTCGCTGTTCTGGGCCGGCAACATCGTGCTCGCGCGCCACGTCGGCGCGCATGTGCCGCCGCTGACGGTGACCACGATCCGCTGGTTCGGCGTGTTCCTGATCCTGCTGCCGTTCGCCTGGCCGCATTTGAAGCGCGACTGGCCGAATCTGCGCAAGAGCCTGCCGCTGATGCTGTTCCTGTCGCTGGTGGGCTTTGCCTTCAACAACGCGATCTCGTATTGGGCGATGCAGTACACGGAAGCGCTGAACGCGCTGCTGATCCAGTCGGCCGGGCCGCTGTTCGTGGCGCTGTGGTCGCTGGTGCTGTTCGGCGTGCGGCTGACCGGTGCGCAGCTCGCCGGCATCGGGATCTCGCTTCTCGGCGTGCTGATCATCATCCTGCGCGGCGATCTCGCCGCGCTCGCAAGCATCAGCTTCAACAGAGGCGACATCATGTTCGCCTCCTCGCTGGTGGCGTTCGGGATCTACTCCGCCTTCATCCCGCGGCGGCCGAAGATCCACCAACTCTCCTTTCTCTCCTTCACCACCTGCTGCGGCGCGACGATGCTGCTGCCGACCGCGATCTGGGAAGCCTGGAGCGGCCGCGTCCTGCAGCTCGACGCGGTGACGCTGGCCACGCTGGGCTACATCCTGATCTTTCCCTCGACGCTGGCCTATCTGTTCTTCAACCGGGGCGTGGCGCTGATCGGCCCGAACCGCGCCGCGCCGTTCTTCCATCTGGTGCCGGTGTTCGGCTCGGCGATGGCGATCCTGCTGCTCGGCGAAAAGATCCAGCCATTCCACCTGATCGGCTACCTGCTGGTGCTCGCCGGCGTCGTGATCGCCTCGCGCCAGGGCTCTGCGGTGAAGTAATTCCGCGCCGCGAGACGAGGCGACAAACTCGCGCCTTCCGATTTCGACGAGGAGACGCTAGGTTCCCCGCCAACGAAAAAAGAGGGAACGAACCGACATGCTTTCAGCGTTGAACCGAAACCTGCGTGCCATCGGCACGGCCGTCCTTTGTCTCGCCGCCGCGTCCGCTGCGCAGGCCGACAATTATCCGAGCCGCAACATCACGCTGGTGCTGCCGTTCGCGGCCGGCAGCGGCACCGACACCACGACGCGGCTGATCTCGCAGCATTTGTCGCAGGCACTCGGCGTCGGCATCGTCATCGAGAACAAGGCGGGCGCCAACGGCATGATCGCCGCCACCTATGTCGCGCGCGCCGCGCCCGACGGCTACACGCTGCTGGTGACCACCAACACCACGCATTCGGCCAATCCCTATCTGCTCAAAAGCCTGACCTACGATCCGGTCAAGGACTTCACCCCGATCGCGCGCACCGGCGACCTGCCCTTCATGCTGGTGATCCACCCGGAGGTGCCGGCCAAGACCGTCGGCGAACTCATCGCCTACGGCAAGGCCAATCCGGGCAAGCTGAGCTACGCCTCGGGCTCGTCCTCGGCGATCGTGTCGGGTGCGACCTTCGCGCACAATACCGGGCTCGACCTCCTGCACGTGCCCTACAAGAGCTCGCCGCCGGCGCTCAACGACGTCATGGGTGGTCGCGTCTCGATGATGTTCGTGGACATCCTGACCGGCCTGCCGCATGTCCAGGGCAACGCGCTACGCGCGCTCGCCGTCACGACCAAGGACCGCTCCTCGCTGGTGCCGAACCTGCCCTCGATGCAGGAGGCCGGCGTGCCGGACTTCGACATCTCGTCGTGGCAGGGCTATTTCGGCCCCGCCGGCATGCCCAAGGAGATCGTGACGCGGCTCAACGCCGAGATCCGGAAGATCGTCGAGAAGCCGGAGATCAAGGCCCAGCTCGCCACCCTCGGCATGGACGCGTTTTCGGGCACGCCGGAGCAGCTCGGCACGTTCGTGAACGAACAGCTGGTGTTGTGGGAGAAGCTGATCCGCGAGGCGGGGATCGAGAAGCAGTAGGGCGGTCTCGTAGGGTGGGCAAAGCGAAGCGTGCCCACCGAGAAATTACCGCGAACTCAAAAAGAAAAAGGTGGGCACGACGCTTCGCGTCTTTGCCCACCCTACAAATTCAGTGCAAGAACTTACGCCGCGCGCATCTTGGCGAGGAAGCCGTCGACTGCACTGCGCAGCGCGCCGGACTGGCTGTCGAGCTCGCGGGCGTTGGTGAGCACGTCGCTTGCCGCCGTGCCGGTCGCTTCCGCGGCCGAGGTGACGCTGCCGATATTGGCGTTGATCTCGCTCGAGCCGGCCGCGACCGACTGGATGTTGCGGGCGATCTCGCGGGTCGCCTCGCCCTGCTGCTCGATCGACGCGGAAATGCCCGCGGTGATCTCGCTCATCTCGGCGATGGTCTGGGTGATGCCGCCGATGGCGGCGACCGCATCGCTGGTCGAGGTCTGCATCGCCGCGACCTGGGCGGAGATTTCCTCGGTGGCCTTGGCGGTCTGGTTGGCAAGCGCCTTGACCTCGGAAGCGACGACGGCGAAGCCGCGGCCGGATTCACCGGCACGCGCCGCCTCGATGGTGGCGTTGAGGGCGAGCAGATTGGTCTGTGCCGCGATCGAGTGGATCAGCTTGACCACCTCGCCGATCTTCTCGGCGCCGGTGGAGAGCTCCTGCACCGTGGCATTGGTGCGCTCGGCGTCGTTGACGGCACGGCTCGCCACTTCGGTCGAGCGGGTGACCTGGCGGGAGATCTCCGCAACCGAGCTCGACAGCTCTTCGGCGGCGGCGGCAACCGTGCCGACATTGCCCGACGCTCTCTGCGAGGCCGCGCCGACCGTCGCCGCACGCGAAGAGGCGTCGCTGGCGGTCGCGGTCATCGATTGAGCCGTGGCTTGCATGCCCGTCGCGGCCGAGGAGACCGAGCGGACGATGCCGTTGACGCTGCGTTCGAAGTCGCTGGCGATGCCCTCCATCGCGCTGCGACGTTCCGCCGCGACACGATCCTTGGCATCGGCTTCGGTCTTCTCGAGGTCGCGAATGCGCAGTGCGTTGTCCTTGAAGATCTGGACGGTCGACGCCATTGCGCCGACCTCGTCGCCACGGCCGACGCCGGGAATGTCGCCGTCGAGCTTGCCCTCGGCGAGATCCTTCATGCGGGCGCCGAGCAGAACCAGCGGACCGCTGATGCTGCGGCCGAGCAGCCAGGCGACGCTTCCGGCGACGATCACGATGCCGAACATGGCAAGACCGAGCAGCCAGTAGACCGGGCCCATCTTTGCGTCGATGTCGTCGAGATAGGCGCCGGTGCCGAGATACATCTCGAGTTCGGGAACGGCCACCGCATAGCCCATCTTCCGGATCAAGCCTTCCTGGCCCGGTTTCGCGTATTCATAGGTCAAAAGGATCGAACCGTTAGCCTTCGCACCGTTCATCAGCTCCCAAGACAGTTTGCGGCCATTGGTCAGAACTTCCATGCGGTTGCTGCCGATCTGCTTCGGATCTGGCGCCAGCTGCGTGATACCGTCATAGGATGTTCCGAAGAGATAACCGGCGCCTTTGTCATAGGTCATCGCGTTGCCGTAGCGGCGAAGATCAGCCATCGCGGCGTCCTTCGTCATCTCGCCCGCATCCACCCGCTTCTTCAGCGCCACCGCATAGTTGCGGCCCATGTCGACGATGGCCTTGGCCTGCTCGATGCGCGCGTTCACCATCTCCTGCTTCATCAGATAGCCGGAAAGAACCCCGGAGATGCACAAGCCGAACAAAGTGACGCCGACAAGGATGCCGAGCTTGGGGGCGATCTTCATATTGCTCAATTTCACGGGATGCTCCGGCAACAAAGGGATAAGGACGCGCGAGGGAATCGATCGCAATTGAATCAACTTTTAGTGGCGAGCCCTTAGCAACCTGTTACGGAGCGCCCCGTAAAAGCCCGGAGGAAACGTCGGGGCCGTCGCACAATCGACGCGACGGCAACCGCCGATTGTACGCAACCGCCCCGATTTCGCGTAAAAGACGCAAAGGCCCGCGCAAAGTCCGGGTCACAACAAGAAACCAAATCGGGAGCAGGATATGCCGACATACAGGGTGGTGACGCCAAAGGGCGCGAGCTTCACGGTCGCGAGCAGCGATTATTCCTACGAGCGTGAGGCGCTCGATCCGATCGACGCCGAGATCGTCGAGGCGCCGGCCGACGAGGCCGGGTTCATCGCCGTCGCCAAGACGGCGGACGCCATCTACGCCAAGGGCATCCCGATCACCAAGACCATCATCGACGCGCTGGAGAGCTGCAAGGTCATTACGCTCGGCTCGGTCGGCGTCGACAGCGTCGACATCAAGGCCGCGACCGCGCGCGGCATTCCCGTCACCAACATCCCCGACACCTTCATCGAGGAGGTCGCAGACCACGCCATGATGCTGCTGCTCGCGGGCTTCCGCCGGCTGGTCGAGCAGGACCGGATGGTGCGCAGCGGCCGCTGGGCCGAGGGCAGGCCGGCGTTGTCGAAGATTCCGCGGCTGATGGGCCAGACGCTCGGCTTCATCTCGTTCGGCCGCGTCGCGCGTGCAGTGGCGAAACGCGCAGCTCCGTTCGGCCTGCGGATGATGGCCTACGATCCCTTCATCCAGGAAACGCTGATGTCCGACCACGGCGTGATTCCGGCGACGCTGAACGAGGTGTTGTCGCAATCCGACTTCGTCTCGATGCACGCCCCCGCCCGGCCCGAGGTGCATCACATGCTCACCGAGAAGCACTTCCGCCAGATGAAGAAGGGCTCGGTCTTCATCAACACGGGCCGCGGCGCCACCGTGGACGAGGAAAGCCTGATCAAGGCGCTGCAGGAGGGCTGGATCGCCCATGCCGCCCTCGACGTGCTGGAGAAGGAGCCGCCCTCGCACAACAATCCGTTGCTCGGCATGGAAAACGTCACCCTGACCGCCCATGTCGCCTCCGCCTCGGCACGGTTTGACGAGGCGCGCAAGCGCCGGGTGGGCTACGAATTGTCACTGGTGCTTCAGGGCATGTGGCCGGTAAGCTGCGTCAATCCGTCGGTGCTGCAAGACACCGCGCTCCGCCGCTGGCAGCCTGTCAGCATGGACCGCGGCCCGAACAGCTAGGCGGGACGGCCGCGAAGGCGCGCCGGCAACCGGCAAAAGACTGAAAACGACCCTTCACCGGCGATCAACGCCGGGAAGGGAAACACATAGGGAGGAACCGATGAGGAACGACATCACACGTCGTGATGCCTTGGCGCTGGGCCTGTCCGCTGCGGCAATCGCGGCAACCGGTGCTCCGGCAAATGCGCAATCCGCGATCAAGGCCGCGGACGTCCCCACACCGAAACTGCCGATCGAGAAAGGCGCATCCCTGCGCATGCTGCGACCGGTCCGTTTCGTCCAGGCCGACGAGGACGTGTTCCGCGCCAATGCGGCAAAATTCACCAAGGAGACCGGCGTCGAGGTCAAGGTCGATTTCGTCGGCTGGGAGGACATCAACCAGCAGACCGCGGTGACCTCGAATTCCGGCGCCGGTCCCGACATCATCATCGGCTTTTCCGACGCACCGCACATCTATGTCGACAAGCTGGTCGAACTGACCGACGTCGCCGATTATCTCGGCAAACGCTACGGCGGCTGGCTGCCGCTGGCGCAGCGCTACGGCAAGAAGAACAAGAGCCCCATTTGGATCGGGCTGCCGTTCGGAGCCACCGCGGGTCCCGTGATCTATCGCAAGTCGATCCTGCAATCGGTCGGTTTCGACAAGGTGCCGGAAGACCATGCCGGAATCCTCGACCTGTGCCAGAAGCTCCAGAAGGCCGGCAAGCCGGCGGGCTTCGCCCTCGGCAATGCCAAGGGAGACGGCAACGGGTTCGCAAGCTGGGCGCTATGGTCGCACAACGCGGCCCTGCTGGACGAAGAGGGCAACGTCATCATCAACAGCAAGGAGACGATCGCCGCGCTGAACTGGGTCAAGCAGCTCTACCCGACTTTCATCGCCGGCACGACGTCCTGGAATGACGTCAGCAACAACCGCGCCTACGCGGCGCAGGAGATCGCGCTGACCGCCAACGGCGTCTCGCTGTATTTTTCGCTGAAGAACGATCCGGCGACCAAGGCGATCGCCGACGACAGCGAGCATCAGTTGCTGCCGAAGGGCTTGGCCAAGGTGTCGCCGATGGCGGGCCTGACGCTGAACGCCATGGTGTTCAAGCACAGCCAGTACCCCAACGCCGCAAAGGCCTTCCTGCAATACATGCTGGAAAAGGACCAGTACGAACCTTGGCTCAACGCCAATTCCGGCTACTGGTCCCAGCCGCTGGCCGCCTATGCCGAGGCCGCCGTGTGGTCGCAGGACCCCAAGGTGAAGCTGTTCAAGGACACCATGAACAGCACCTATTACGACGGCTATGCGGGCCCGATCTCGACCGCGACCGGTGCCGTGAGCGCCGACTACGTGCTGATTCAGATGTTCGCATCCGTCGCGACCGGCGCTGCCACACCGGAAGCCGCGGCCGCGGAAGCCGAGCAGCGCTGCAAGCGGTACTTCCGGCGGCAGAAGTAAGGCCAGAGCACAAGACGGCCGTCATTGCGAGGAGCGTAGCGACGAAGCAATCCAGACTGCAGCCGCGGAAACAGACTGGATTGCTTCGCTTCGCTCGCAATGACGGTGTGGCGACATTCAACGACAGGACAACGACCCGATGTCCGTGACCACACTTCCCACTCTCGCCCTCGCACGACGGCAGCCCTCCTGGCTGGTGCGCCTGTTCGACTACAAGCCGTTCCTGATCGTAATGTGCCTCGCACCCGCGATCGGGCTGCTCACGGTGTTCCTGACCTATCCGCTCGGCCTCGGCATCTGGCTCGCCTTCACCGACACCACGATCGGCAGAAAAGGCGTCTTCGTCGGTCTGGAGAACTTCCAGTATCTGCTCACCGATTCCCTGTGGTGGAACGCGGTGTTCTACAGCGTGGTCTACACGGGGATCGCGACCTTCGGGAAGTTCGCGCTGGGCTTCTGGCTCGCACTGCTGCTCAACAACCATTTCCCGTTCAAGAGCCTGTTGCGTGCGATCATCCTGATGCCCTGGATCGTGCCGACGGTGCTCTCGGCGCTGGCGTTCTGGTGGATCTACGATCCGCAATTCTCGATCATCTCCTACCTGCTGGTCGACGTGCTGCACTGGCGCACGACCAATATCGACTTTCTCGGCTCGCCCTGGCCGGCGCGCTTCTCGCTGATCGCCGCCAACATCTGGCGCGGCATTCCCTTCGTCGCGATCTCGCTGCTGGCCGGTCTGCAGACCATTTCGCCCTCGCTCTACGAGGCCGCAATGCTCGACGGCGCCAGCGCCTGGCAGCGGTTCCGCTACATCACCTTCCCGATGATGATGCCGATCCTCGCCATCGTCATGACCTTCTCGATCATCTTCACTTTCACCGACTTCCAGCTGGTCTACGCCATCACCCGTGGCGGCCCGGGCAACTCGACCCATTTGCTGGCAACGCTGGCCTTCCAGCGCGGCATTGCCGGTGGCGAGCTCGGCGAGGGCGCGGCGATTGCGGTGTCGATGATCCCGTTCCTCGTGTTCGCGACGCTGTTCTCTTATTTCGGCCTGGCGCGCCGCAAATGGCAGCAGGGAGAGAGCAATGACTGATACCGCCGCCCAACCGGCCGCCGTCGCCACCACACCGCCGGACACCATGGCCTGGGATTCCGGGCTGCGGCGGCTGATGATGATCTATCTGCCGCTCGGGTGCTTCGTGCTGATCCTGCTGTTTCCGTTCTACTGGATGGCGATCACGTCGTTCAAGCCGAACGCGGAGCTGATGAACTACAAGGAGCACAACCCATTCTGGATCTCCTCGCCGACGCTGGCGCACATCAAGCACCTCTTGTTCAATACCGCCTATCCGCGCTGGCTATGGACGACGATGCTGGTTGCGGTCGGCGCGACCACGCTGTCGCTGATCGCGAGCACGCTGGCCGCCTATGCGATCGAACGCCTGCGCTTCCGCGGCAGTCCCTATGTCGGCCTCGGCATCTATCTCGCGTATCTCGTGCCGCCGTCGATCCTGTTCATTCCGCTCGCAACCGTGGTCGTGCAGTTCGGTCTATTCGATTCACCGCTGGCGCTGATCCTGGTCTACCCGACCTTCCTGGTGCCGTTCTGCACCTGGCTCCTGATCGGTTATTTCAAGTCGATCCCCTACGAGCTCGAGGAATGCGCGCTGGTGGACGGCGCCACGCGGCTCCAGATCCTGCGCCGGATCACACTGCCACTGGCGGTGCCCGGCCTGATCTCGGCCGGCATCTTCTCCTTCACGCTGTCCTGGAACGAGTTCATCTACGCGCTGGCCTTCATCCAGAGCGGCGCCAACAAGACGGTGCCGGTCGCGATCCTGACCGAGCTCGTCACCGGCGACGTCTACCAGTGGGGCGCGCTGATGGCGGGATCGCTGCTCGGCTCGCTGCCGGTTGCGATCTTCTACTCGCTGTTCGTCGATTACTACGTGTCGTCGCTGACGGGCGCGGTAAAGGAGTAACTCCACTCTCTCGTTCCCTCTCCCCGGTTCGCCTGTAGTACTATGGCGCGCGATTGCACTAGCTGAGCATAATATCGCTCACGTGAGCGCCAATGTTCTCACACGTACTGGTCACGTATCCTTTCAGCGCCGAGCTTGAACCTGCAATGAGCTGGCTCCAATTCATCGACAGCATGGCTGGGACCTCGCCTGGCCCTTATCGTACTGATCGTCATTTTTATGCTTCGCCAACATATCGGTCCGCCGGCCGATCGGATTAGCGAGCCGAGGGCGGCCGCGAAGTAGCTCGTAGTCGTTTCCGAATGAGATTGTACCAACGCGCATGCTTCGGCTCATCCCAATTGTGGGGCGGCTGCATGGGTAAATGACCGAACTCAGCTAGCAGCGACAAAATCGAGTAGATGTTGTTGACGACAGACTTATTAATCTCCCTCATTTCGTCGTCGCTGATCCGCGAACATTCAGTCCACGATATCTTGTCTCCACCGTCGATGGTTGTCACGATGACTTCGGAAGGATCGGCATACTCGCCTTTGGTGTTCTTTGGCCAACGGCCTGCGTGTATGTCCTCGATGGGTGTATTGTTCCTATAGCCGTGAGCAGCGAGCAGTTTTGCAACAAGCTTCAGTTCAACTGTTTCCATCAGCTAGCTCCGCTATTGTCTAGTCCCCTTCTGCTTATCAAGTTGTGCGTCGGGTCTGACAATATACATTGTGCGACGTTAGGCTTCCCCCAAAACTAATCGAACGCCTGCGGTGATTTATGAGCCGTCATCACCATTATCCCCCAAAGGGAGAAGTCGTTCGGGCAGTAAGCACCTGACAGGCCTGTGAGTCCCCCTCACCCGGCGCTTCGCGCCGACCTCTCCCCGCGAGCGAGGAGAGGTGAATAACTCTCTAACCCGCCGGCACGATCACCATGCTCTTGTCCTTCGGCCAGCGAACGCGCCAGGCGAAATTGATGTCCTTGACCTCGCCGGGCTTGGCGTCGAACGACCATTCCAGCACACCGCGCCGGTCCCGAATGTTGCTTGCGGTCGGCGGCGTGGTCGCAGGCAACATCTCGACGAGGATGTCCTCGTTCTCGCTGACCGGCAACTGATCCTCGATCGCGACCTTGATCGGGAAGTCGTGACCGTTGCGGATCGTCGTCTTGAACGATCGCTCGTCGGTCTTCGACGTCGTGACCAGGAGGCCTGCCGACCCTTCGTTGCGCTTGAGCACCGCGCGCTCGATCCGGACCTTGTCGTCGGCGCCGAAGCCGAGCCGCACGATATCGTCCTTGGCCGAAGCCGAGAGCTTGCCGCGACCGACGAAAGTCCCATCGCGATAGATTGCGACTTTGCCCGGCAACAGACTCGTGTCGTCGGTCTGCTTGAAGCTGGCTTCGAGGAAGGCGGTGGGGTCCATCACCGGTGCCGCGCGCACCATGAGATCGGCGGGCACGGTCATCGAGGCGATGCGCAGGCTCTTGGCGCCCTCGGCGGCGCCGAGGCTGATGCGGCCGGGAATTTTGTAGGTGGCCTGGAAGTCGCCGATTTCGGCAACGGCCTGCTGTTCTTCGGCGCGTTCGGCAAGATCTTCCCTGGATCGGCTGGCATAGGCCGGAGCTTCCATCTTACGCTGCATCGGCGCCGCCGCAGGCATTGCCGAATCGGAAAGCGAACCCAGCGCCCGCGGCCTCGGCACTTGCGGATACTGCGCGACCAGCGAATTCAGCTCCGGCGCGCTGCCGCCGCGGCCGATGCGGACCGTGGAGACACCGAGCGCGACGTTCGACCAGTCCTCGCCGGTCGATTGCGTGACCTCGGCGCGGCGAACAAGCTCGATCTGCGGTTTGCGATCCTTCGCGCCGGTGTCGAGGCGGGCGTCGTAGAGAGGCAGCCAGCGCGCATTGCGCACATTGTAGGTGACCCTCAACGTCGCCTTGGTTGCTGCCGGCGCGGCGATGTCCATGCGGACTTCGAGCTTGCTCGGCGGCTTGGCCTTGCGCTCGACTTCGAGCTGGCCGATCTGCCGATCGATCTCGCGCATCTTGCGCGTGGCGTCGCGAACGGCGGTGTCGGCGCTCGCAATTTCCTCGCCGACGGTGGCAAAGGCCGTGCGCCATTCGGCAATCGGCCGCGCTTCGCCCTTGTCGCCGATGGCGGCGGGCGAGGCTTCCGCAAAATGCTCCGCGAATTTGCGCCGCGCGTTGGCCGAGTCGATCGCGCCTTGCAGGTCGGCGCGCTGGTCGTTCAGCGCCTCGATGCGCTTGTCCAGCTCCGGCAGATTGACCGGCGCCGCACGCGGCGTTCGCGCATCGATCGTGCCGATGGTGAGCTTCGCTCCCCCCTCACCCTCCACGCGGATCGAGGAGGTGTCGAGACCAAGCGGGAAGTCCTTGGCAATGAGCGTCGAATCACCAGACGGCAGGTCCACCGCGATGATTCGGGTTACGGTCGCGCCATCGGGGTAAACGGTGACGGTATCGATGGCCGATGTGGCGTCCAATTCGGCGGCCCATGACGACGACGCGAATGCCGTGGTCACCAGAACCAGGCTCGTCGTCGTCAAACATCTTGCGGTGATGCGCATCAAGTCCCTCCTCCAAGTCATCGCCGCCGCCAGCCGGGCGTACGATCCAATGCCTCGCCAACATGTTTGGACGCGGCAGGGAAGGAACTGGTTCGATTGGGGTTTCCGTGGGGCGCCGCCGCGGCGGCACCATGGCCGCGGAACGTGTCGTCAGGCCGCGACGGAGCCGTTAATCCTGCGCGAGCGAGCCCTGCCCGAAGATGCGGCGGAGCAGATCGGTGACGTTCTTGGCGCCCGCCTTCCTCAGAATGCCGGCGCGATAGCCTTCGACCGTCCGTGCGCTCAGATGCATGCGCCGGGCGATCTCCTTGTTGGTCAGGCCGGCGGCGAGATGCTCGAGCACGTCGCCTTCGCGCGCGGTCAGGGGTTCGCAGCCGGGCAGCCAGCGCTGCCGGCTGGAGCCGGGCTGTGCGAACTCGTCGATGGCGGCATCGATCCGATCGACGATGTCGCGGGTGCGGAACGGCTTCTCGATGAAGTCGGCCGCGCCGCTCCTGATGGCATCGACCGCCATGGCGATGCTGCCGTTTGTCGCGGTCACCAGCACCGGCGCCATGCAGTTTTCCTCGCGCAGGCGCTTGAGCACGTCGAGACCGGAGCGATAGGGCGGCATCTCCAGCAGCACGCAGGCCGGCATCCGCGCCTTGGCCTCCGAGAGCAGAGACGCGCCGTCGGCGAAGCAGATCACGTGGTATGCGCTCTGTTGGAGCGCGGTGGACAATTGTTCGCGGGAGGCGGCATCGGTGTCGATGACGAATACCTCACCCTTGGAAAGCATGTTCCCCGGCATAATTCCGATCCAGCAATGTCTTTGGTCAAATGGTCCGAGACGGCAGCGGGGCCTCGTCGCGCCGCGCCGTCATATGCACGGCATTCACGCCCGTGCTTCGGTTTCACTTATGTATGTTCCACCCGGTTCCCGGATTTGACGGATCGGGACATAAACTTTACATTTCGGGACATCTGCGGGATGGCTGGCAGGAACGGGTCGCATGACCGACCTCATTCGTAGCGCAGGCTTGAGCTATTACCCGGAGGTCGCCCGGTCGGTCGGGCTCGACCCCAAACAAATGATGCGCAAGGTCAGGCTGCCTCTGGCCTGCCTCGACAAGCCCGACACGCCCATTGCCGTCACCGGTCTGCGGCGTCTGCTCGAATTGTCGGCAGAGGCGTCCGGAGCCGAAGATTTCGGCTTGCGGCTTGCTGAGCGCGGCGGGCTGACCAATTTCGGCGCGGTCGGCTTGATCGTGCGCGAACAGGCGACCGTTGGTGAAGCCATCGAAGCCTTCTCGCGCTTCATCCCGATCCATCACGACGGCATGAAGCTGGACGTCACCCGCGACAAGCAGACCGTCACCGTCACGCTGCACCTGCGCGGCCGACAGCCGACCGCGCCGCGCCAGTCGATCGACATGGCGCTCGGCAGCGTCCATCGCATCATCCAGTCGCTGTTCGGCAGCGATTGGCGGCCGCAGGAAGTGCACCTGCATTACCCACCGCCGCTCGACCGCAAGCGCTACCGCGAGTTCTACGGCTGCCGTGTGACCTTCAATGCGGAGGACGATTCGATCCTGTTGTCGGCACACGACATGGAGCGCCGGATCCCGAGCGCGCATCCGCTGATTGCGAGCTATCTGCGCAAGCGGATCGAGGCGATCGAGACGCGGCCGGCAAGCTGGGAGGAGAAGGTCGACGAGGTCGTGCGTCTCCTGCTCGCCGGCGGCGACTGCACGGTCGAGCGCGTCGCCGAGCACCTCGCCTGCACCCGCCGCACCATCCACCGCCACCTCGCCGAAGCCGGCACCAGCTTCTCGGCCATTCACGACGCGCAGCGCGCCGATCTCGTGGTCGAGCTGATCGACGACCCCGGCCGGCCGCTGGCGGAGATCGCCCAGCAGCTCGGCTTCTCCGCACAGAGCGCCATGGCCCGCTGGTTTCGCGGCCGCTTCGGCTGCACCATCACCGCGTGGCGCAAAGGCGTCCGGCCATTGGAATCACCGACCGCGGCGACCGCGGCTTGAATTCAGCGTGCCGGGACGGGCACGCCCATGATGGCGAGGGCACGGCGACGGCTGCCGGCAAGCAGCGGACCGAACGCGATGGCAAAGCCGAGGAACGCAACGATCCAGCCGCAGGCGGCAAGGTGCAGCAACGCATCGCCGTACGCAGGCCAAACCACCGCCGCGACCCGCGCCAGCGCCGCGACGATGATCGCGGCATAGATGGCTTGTGTCGCCGGCGAAGCCGTCAGCGCCTGTCCGGTATGGCCGAGACTCGCACGGGTCATCACCGCGAGCGTCATGGTTCCGGCCGCACCCGCCGTCCAGGCGTGGATGCCCGCGCTCGGCGGCAACGTGCCGAAGACGGCAAAAGCATGCAGGAGGAAGCCGAGCGGCACGAAGACATAGCCGACATGGAGAAGCAGGAGCAGCCGCTCGCGGAAGGTCCGGTCACCGGCCCAGCGCGCAAGCCGCACCAAATGGAGCCCGCCGACGAGCGCCATGGCCGCCCCGGTGACCGTACTCAACGGCGCGACGATCCATGAGACAAGCGCCAGCGCGCTGCAGCCGATCACCAGACCGTCGAAGCGACCGAATGGCACCGGGAGACGGCCAGGGTTGAACTTGACCAACCAGTTGCGGGTGAAGCTTGGGATGATGCGGCCGCCGATCAGCGAGATCATCACAACGACCACGCCGATGCCGAGGCGGATGCCGACATCGGCCCCACCCGCATAATGCGCTTCGAGGTGGAAGGCGACATTGCCGGCGAGCAGCACGAGCACCAGCACCACCACAGGAAGGTTGCGCCAGTTGCCGCCGGCGATGACCTCGCGCGTTGCAGCGGCGACGACCAATGTCAGGAAGGCGGCATCGACGGCAAGTGCAAACAGCCAGCCGATATCGGCAGACAGCGTCACCGCGACCCGGCCAGCGATCCAGACCGCCAGCAGCGCGCCCTGAGACGTCCCCTGGATCGGCAGCCGCCCGGTCCAGTTCGGGATCGCCGTGAACAGGAATCCCGTGATCACCGCCGGCAAGAAGCCGTAGAGCATCTCATGGACGTGCCAGTCGCGCGGCGCAAAAGCCGACGTCACCGACAATTCGCCGTAGAACATCGGCAGCCAAGCCAGGATCGAAAGCCCTGCCTGGATGGCGGCAAGCAGGAAAAAGGGCCGAAAGCTGTTCGCAAACAGCGGCCAGCCCTCAAAGTTGCGGGATCGGACGCCAGCCATGGGTCAACTCCAGTCGATTCAAATCGTCGCCTGGAAAAATACTGCCGTCCGGCCGGCTCGTTTTTGAGCTATCGCAAACACCCTGACGATTGCAGGTGTCATCACACTTCCAGCGCCAAGGAGGCAGAATGGCCAAAGTCGACACATCGCTGGTTGCGCATTTGCCGCTGTTTGGGGGTGTCAAACCGGAGGACCTCGAGGAGATCCTGCGCGAGGCCCGCTCAGTGCGTTACCCCAAGAACAGCGCCATTTTCGAGCAAGGCACGGACGCGCAATCGTTCTTCCTGCTGCTGCACGGCCATGTTCGCGCGGCCAAGACCACACGGACCGGCGAGCAGATCGTGGTGCGCTATGTCGCGCCGGGCGAAACGTTCGGTCTCGCGATGGCGATCGGAGCCGCGCGCTATCCGGCCACGGCGATCGCGGTCGACGACAGCGTCGCACTGATCTGGCCGACTTCCGCATGGCCGCGACTGGTCGAGCGATTTCCCTCGCTTGCCGCCAACACGCTCCAGACCGTCGGCACGCGGCTCCAGGAGAGCCACACCCGGATCCTGGAAATGTCGACCCAGCAGGTCGAGCAGCGCGTCGCGCATGCGCTGCTGCGCCTCGCCAAACAATCCGGCAAGAAGCTCGACCACGGCATCGAGATCGATTTCCCGATCAGCCGCCAGGACATCGCGCAGATGACCGGCACCACGCTGCACACCGTGAGCCGCATCCTGAGCGGCTGGGAACAGCAGGGGCTGGTCGAGAGCGGCCGTCAGCGCATCATCCTGCGCGATCCGCATGGGATCGTCGTGCTGGCGGAGCGGAGCCCCGACAGCGGCGCGGCTTAGCTCTTCTCCCTCGCCCCGTTCTTACGGGGAGAGGGTCGGGGTGAGGGGCCCTCTCTCCGCGTATGAGATCGTCGAGAGACCTGTACCCCCTCACCCGGATCGCAAGGGCGATCCGACCTCTCCCCGCAAGCGGGGAGAGGTGAAAAAGGAAAATAGGGGCGAAGGGTGCTTCCGCTTACGGCGAAAGCGCCCCTCAACCGGGAATCCGCGCGCGGCCCGCGCGAATTCCTGACCGGTTCACGCCGGCACGCGGTCGCACAGCGCGGCGAGGAATTTGTCGCGATCGATGCCATGCTCGCGGCAGGCGTCATCGACCGTGTGGAAGGTTGCGATCGGACAGCCCACGCAAGCCATCCTGAAGGCGAGAAACACCCGGATCGTGTGCGGCGCCGTGCGCATGATGTCATCGACCAGATCGTCGGATCCAAAAGGCATGGACAACAACTCCGTTCCGAAACCACGATAGCGGAGCGGGCGAGAGTCTCTTTGCCGAAGCGCAAGCTGGCCCGTCATTCCGGCATGATGGTAAGGTGATCTCACACCGCCCGGCTGTGCAACTGCTTCGCCGGATCCAGATGCGCGTCGAATGCGGCTGCGACGCTGCGCACGAGAAAGCGCGAGTCCTTTGCGACTGCGATGCGGTCGCCGTCCAGTCTCACGACGCCGTCGGAAATCAGCGGCTTCAGACGCGATGCCGATTTCAGCATTGCCCCGGCCTCCGCGCCATGACGCGCGCAGATGTCGCCGAGATCGGCGCTGAACTCGCACATGATGCGTTCGATGATGTCGGCGCGGAGCCGGTCGTCGTCGGTGAGCCCATAGCCTTTCGCGGTGGCCAAATGGCCCGCGGCGATGCTCTGCGCATAGGCGCCGATCTGCACCTCGTTCTGGACATAGCCCTGCGGCAAATGTCCGATCGCGCTCGCGCCGAAGCCGAGCAGGACTTCGCCCTTGTCGGTGGTGTAGCCCTGAAAATTGCGCCGCAGCGTGCGTTGCTCGAAGGCCACAGCCATGGAATCGTCCGGCCGCGCGAAATGATCGAGCCCGATCTGCATATAACCGGCCTCTTTCAGCGCATTGGCGATCGCGCAGGCCTGGTCGTGGCGCGCCAGGCCGTCGGGCAGCACGGCCTCGTTGATCATGCGCTGGTGCTTCTTGAAAGCAGGCACATGCGCGTAGCCGAACACCGAGAAGCGGTCGGGCCCAAGCTCGAGCGAACGTCGCACCGTATCCAGGCACGAAGCAACGGTCTGGTGCGGCAGTCCGTAGATCAGATCGAAATTGATCCCGTTGATGCCGGCGCGCTGGAGCATGTCGACGACGGAAGCCGTCTGCTCAAAACTCTGCACACGGTTGATCGCGCGCTGCACGACGGGGTCGAAGCTCTGCACGCCCAGGCTCGCGCGATTGACCCCGGAGAGCCGCATGGCCTCGACCATGTCGGCCGTCAGCGTGCGAGGATCGATCTCGACCGCAATCTCGGCCGACGGCAGCACGAAAAACGATTGGCGCATCGCCGCCATCAACTCGGCAAAAGCCTCCGGCGCCATGATCGTCGGGGTGCCGCCACCGAAATGGATGTGCTCGACCTTGATGCGCCGGCCGATCGTCTCGGACACCTGCGCGATCTCGCTCCGCAGCGTACGCAGATAGGCCGTGATGAGACCGTCTCGACGAACGATCTGGGTATGGCAGCCGCAATACCAGCACATCTCGCGGCAGAACGGCACGTGCAGATAAAGCGACGCGCTGGCCGCCGCCGGGAGCTCCGCCAGCCACTGGGCGTAGGCGCCCTCGCCGATCGCCGGCGAGAAATGCGGTGCGGTCGGGTAGCTCGTGTAGCGCGGCAGTCGTTCCTCGCCGTAGCTCGCCGCAAGATCGGCCCTCATATCTTACCCATTCGTCAATCAATGCTGCGCAGCGGGGCGGCGCATCCCGGATGGCACGAAATTACCCGTTTTCGGGTGCGCTACCTTGCGCTCGCTCAAAGTCCGAGCACGGGATCGGCGCCATGGTGACATTTGATTATTGCCCTCTGGAGACAGGTTATGGCGTTGTTCGCGCTCGATCTCGTTTTGTGGCTCACCGGCGTTCGCGGCCATATCCCGCGCTTCGACGATTTTCGTCCCGTTCCCTCCACGCCCACCGTTGGCGCCAGCCACCTGGTACGCGTAATGGTCATCACGGCCGCGGTTCTCGCCGCGCTGTCGCTCGCGGTCTGGGGCACGGTCTGGATTGCGATCCAGTTGCTCTAGTCGACAACAATCCATTCGCAACAAACACAGTTGAACATGCGAACGATTTGCGGCCGAGGCGGCTGACGTCGGGCGCCAACGCGTCTTTGGTATCGCGATGCGATCTTCGACAAACTCCTAAGGATTTTACCGGAGGCGAATACGGCAAAAGCTTGTCGCAGCGCAAACACGCTTGCTGCGATCGGCGCACACTGCATTCCGTCATCAAGACCATTTCAGATGAAGGATGCTTCCGATGTTCACCCGCCGAGCCGCATTGATCAGCGCCGCCGTCACCGCCTTGATGCTGGCGACACCCGCCTTGGCTGCCGACGATCTCAAACTGCCGCGCCAGAAGGTCGAGCTGGTCGCTCCTCCCTTCGTGCACGCGCACGAGCAAGCGACGAAGCAGGGCCCCAAGATCGTGGAGTTCACGCTCACGATCGAGGAGAAGAAGGTCGTCATCGACGAGAAGGGCACCACTTTCCAGGCGATGACCTTCAACGGCTCGATGCCAGGTCCGATGATGGTCGTGCACGAGGGCGATTACGTCGAAACGACGCTGGTCAATCCCGCAACCAACTCCATGCCGCACAACATCGACTTCCATTCCGCGACCGGTGCGCTCGGCGGCGGTGCGCTCACGCTGGTCAATCCCGGCGAGCAGGTCGTCTTGCGCTGGAAGGCGACCAAGACCGGCGTGTTCGTCTACCATTGCGCACCGGGCGGCCCGATGATCCCCTGGCATGTCGTCTCCGGCATGAACGGCGCCGTGATGGTGCTGCCGCGCGACGGCCTCAACGATGGCAAGGGCCACGCACTGAAATACGACAAGGTCTATTATGTCGGCGAGCAGGACATGTACGTGCCGCGCGACGACAAGGGCAATTTCAAATCCTATGAATCGCCGGGCGAAGCCTTCACCGACACCGAAGAGGTGATGAAGAAGCTGATCCCCTCCCATGTCGTGTTCAACGGCAAGGTCGGCGCGCTCACCGGCAAGAATGCGCTCACCGCCAATGTCGGCGAGAACGTGCTGATCGTGCATTCGCAGGCCAATCGCGACAGCCGTCCGCATCTGATCGGCGGCCATGGCGACTATGTCTGGGAGACCGGCAAGTTCTCCAACGCGCCGGAGACCGGGCTCGAGACCTGGTTCATCCGCGGCGGCTCGGCGGGCGCTGCGCTGTACAAGTTCATGCAGCCCGGCATCTACGCCTATGTCACGCACAATCTGATCGAGGCCGCCGACCTCGGCGCCACCGCGCACTTCAAGGTCGAAGGCAAGTGGAACGACGATCTGATGACGCAGGTGAAGGCCCCTGCCGATATCCCGGCCCCCAACACCAACTAGACGCGACGAGGGGCCGGTGATGACCGGCCCCTTCTTCCTTGGGGGATGACCATGCTGATCGCATTCAAGCTGAAGCTGCTGCTCGCCTGCGCCGCCGGGCTTGCGGGGCCGATCGCAGTGGCGCCGCTGGTATCGGACATCCGGACCCACGGCACCGCGACGGAGCCCGCCATCGTCAGGGTCGCGCCAGGCAGCCTGTCCTATCGCGAGGCCGGCGATTTCACCCGCGCCGGGCAGCAGGCGGAAGCGCCGCTGCGCGCGATGCGCTTCGAGAAGCCGCTGCACATCATGCGGCATCAGGTCTCGTCATCCGACTATCAGATCTGCGTGCAGGAGGGAGCTTGCCGCGCGCTTGATCGCGGCGTGGCCGTCGCCTCCGATCGACCCGCGGTGCAGGTGAGCTGGCACGACGCCGAAGCCTATGCGGGTTGGCTCTCGCGCAAGACCGGTCACAGCTACCGCCTGCCGAGCGACGCGGAATGGGCTTTTGCGGCCGGCTCAAGATTCAGGGATGACGGCCTTCCGGTGGACGCAGCCGATCCATCGAAGCGCTGGATCGGCCGCTACGAGCGTGAATCCGAACGCGACCTCTTCGACACGACCGCCTATCCGTTCGGCAAGTTCGGTTCGAACGAGCACGGCATCGAAGATCTCGCCGGCAATGTCTGGGAGTGGACGTCGACCTGCTTCGTGCGCTCGCGCACCGACGTTTCAGGCAATACCGGCAAACCGACCGTGAACTGCGGCGTGCGCGTCGCCGAAGGTGCCCACCGCGCCTATGTCACCGATTTCATCCGCGACGCCCGCGCCGGCGGCTGCGCGCAAGGCGTGCCGCCCGCCAATCTCGGCTTCCGCCTGGTGCGAGAGGAAACGTCCTGGGTCGCCAGCGTATCGGCGCGGTGGAGCAAGACGTGGGCGGCGAGGTCGTAGCGGATCTGGACGCGACGGAAGATCGACGCCGGCGCCTCATATTCCGTCATTGCGAGCGCAGCGAAGCAATCCAGAATCTTTCTGCGGAGACAGTCTGGATTGCTTCGTCGCAAGAGCTCCTCGCAATGACGAGATTGCGGCGCGCGCCCGGCGCTCAATCGTCACCGCTCGCGCGGCGTGCTCAGATCGCCCGCGCAAACATGCGAAAGCCGGGCGCACCGATGATCGCCTCGAAGGCAGGATCGCGCTTCTCCTCGGCAAAGACGAAGCCGGCCTTGGCATAAGCGCGCTCGGCGGGCTCGTTGCCGATCAGGAACGATATTGTCGCCCGGGCAAATCCAGCCGCCCGCCCCTTGTCCAGTGCGTGGGTGATCAGCGACTGCACGAGACCGCGACCACGATATGCGGGATCGGTCGCGACATGCTCGATCATCCAGTCGCCCTCGCCGCCCTGAACCCAGCAGGCGCGCGTGTAGCCGCCACGTTGACGAATGGCCTCCAGCTCTGCCGCGGCGAGCCCGGACGCGGCTGCGACTTCCTCGATCGCACGCCAGGCCGCTGGTCCCGTGCCGGCCGCCGGTAGCGCACACAAGGCGGCAGCAGGCTTGCCATCGATCTCCGCGACCAGAAATTGCGAGACGTGCCACATCGACACCGCACGGGCGGCTGCGACGCGCGCGATGAAATCGCGGCACTGTGTTTCAGGCCAACCGAGCGCAACGTCGAACCAGCCGCGCGGCCGGTAGCCGCGCTGCGATGACAGGATGGTTTGTGCGATGAAATCAGCGTCTTCGGGACGCGCAGACCGTATCGTCATGCGCGCCCCCTTTGCGAAAACCTTACGTGTTCTTCAGCGCGACGCGGAATTCGGCGTCGGTCTTGGCCTTGACCTCGTCGAGCGAGACGCCGTCGGCGAGCTCGATCAGCGCCATGCCGCCATTGCCGTGCTTGTCGATGGTGAAGACGGCCAGGTCGGTCACGACCATGTCGACCACGCGCTCGCCGGTCAGCGGCAGATTGCACTGCTTCAGGAGCTTTGGACCGTCCTTGGCCGAATGCTCCATCACCACGACCACGCGCTTGACGCCGGCGACGAGATCCATCGCGCCGCCCATGCCCTTGACCATCTTGCCCGGGATCATCCAGTTGGCGAGATCGCCGTTCTGGGCCACCTGCATGGCACCGAGGATCGACAGATCCATGTGGCCGCCACGGATCATGCCGAAGGAATCCGCGCTCGAGAAATACGAGGTCGACGGCAGCTCGCTGACGGTCTGCTTGCCGGCGTTGATGAGATCGGCGTCCTCTTCACCCTCATAGGGGAACGGGCCCATGCCGAGCATGCCGTTCTCGCTCTGGAGGCTGACGTCCATGCCGTCCGGGATGTAGTTCGAGACCAGCGTCGGGATGCCGATGCCGAGATTGACGTAATAGCC